>CAMUBM010000042.1 GCA_947087145.1 uncultured Mycoplasmatota bacterium | reverse complement strand
TTAAGCTAATTCGATTTCTGCTCCGGCTTCTTCTAATTGTGCTTTAATTTGATTTGCTTCATCACTAGCTACGTTTTCTTTAATGTTTCCACCATTATCAGCTAGTGCTTTTGCTTCTACTAATCCAAGACCAGTAATTTCTTTTAATAATTTAATAACTGCAATTTTGTTTCCACCAGCACTTTTAAGTACTACTGTTTTTGTTGCAGAACCTGCATCTTCAGTTGCTCCACCATCAGGTGCAGCAGCAACTGCTACAGCACTTGGGTCTACTCCAAATTCCTCTTTCATTGCATCGACTAGTTCTTTTACTTCAAGAATAGTCATTTCTTTTAAAGCACTAATAAAATCTTCTTTTGTTAATTTTGCCATTTTATATTCCTCCTTATTTAATTTTCTTCTTTTTGCTCAGCTAATAGGTTTAATCCTATTGCTAAATCTCTAACATATTGTATCATGCCACCAGCAAGCATAGTAAGTAATCCATCTCTTGATGGGATACTTGCATACTCACGAATGGTATTGATATCAGCTTCTTTTCCGCTGATAATTCCTACTCTGATTTCCAATTTTTCATGTTCTTTAGCAAAGTCTGCAATTACTTTGATTGGTTCTAGTAAATCTTTACCAAAAAGAATTGCATTTGGTCCTTCTAAGAAACCATCTAGGTTAAGATTAAGATCGTCGATTGCTCTTTTTAATAATGTATTTTTATATACTTTTACTTCAGCATTCGCATCTCTTAATTTTCCTCTTAACGCGCTTAAATCAGCAACAGTTAAGCCTTGGTATTGGAATAAAATTACTGATTCGCTATTCTTAATCTTATCGGTAATTTCAGTAACTACTGATTTTTTTGCTTCCAGAACTTTTGCGCTCGCCATATAATCCTCCTTTTTTATTTTAATAGAAAAGCTCTTTTCATGGGAAAAAGAGCTTAAAAGTTTAAGTACTATTTCCCTCGGTAGGATGATTAAAAACTTATGTTTCCCTACTGTCTTTGGTAATTTTTGCTTTTCTATTTCGTATTATATTAAAAATCCAATTAAATGTCAAAAGAATTTTTGTCTACTTTAATTCCAGGCCCCATGGTAGAAGCTATCGTAATGGAAGTAATAAATTTACCTTTGACACTTGCTGGTTTTAATTTAGAAATTGTTGTTACAATGTATTCTAAATTTTCTTGTAGTTTTTGTTCTTCAAAAGAAACTTTACCAATAACACTATGTATATTTCCATAGGTATCTGTTTTGTAACTTACCATACCTTTTTTTACATCTTCAATTGCAGATGTAACATTTGTTGTTACGGTGTTGGTTTTTGGATTTGGCATTAAGCCTTTTGGTCCCAAAATTTTACCAATTTTACCAAGTTCGGGCATCATATCAGGAGTAGCGATAATTACATCATAATCAAACCAATTTTCTTTTTGGATTTTTTCAATCATGTCTTTGTCTCCCACATAATCTGCTCCAGCCGCTTTTGCTGCTTCTGCTTGGGCTCCTTTTGCAATTACTAATATTTTCTTTGTTTTTCCTGTACCATTTGGAAGAACAAATGAACCTCTTAATTGTTGATCGGCTTTTTTAGGATCCACATTTAATTTCATAGCTACATCAATCGTGCTATCAAATTTAGTAATTGAAGTTTCTTTTACTAACTTTATTGCTTCTGCAAGTGGATATTCGCGATTTTCTACTTTGCTTGAAGCTTCCACATATTTTTTTCCAAACTTCTTCATAATTTCCTCCTAACTGTGGTTTATTAGCGGATTTTTTCTTTTTTATTTTTTACTTATTCTTCTGTTGTTTCTTCGTCAGTAGCTACTGGAACTTCTACGTTTCCACTTGCTAGTTCTTGTGCTTCTGCTTCCATCTCTGCTAGTTCTTCATCTCTTTTAGCCATTTCTGCCTCATGTACTGCAGCTTCTTTTGCTTGCTCTGCAAGTTCAGCATCATTGACACCTTTAATTGCGATACCCATATTTCTCGCTGTTCCTTCAATGATATTCATTGCTGATTCTACATCATAAGCATTTAAATCAGGCAATTTTGTTTCAGCAATTTTTCTAAGGTCTTCTTTTGTAATAGTCGCCACAATTTCATTGGCTCCTTTTTTGCTTCCTTTACTGATTTTAGCAGCCTTTTTTAGTAAGAACCCAGCAGGTGCTGTTTTTATAACAAAATCGAATGTTCTATCTTCATATACAGAGATTTCTACTGGAAGAACGTCTCCCATTTTGTCTCTAGTTGCTTCATTGTACTTTGAACAGAAATCTTGAATGTTGATACCAGCAGGTCCTAAACATGTTCCAACGGGTGGAGCAGGTGTAGCCTTTCCCGCTTCGATTTGTAATTTTATTTTCTTTACGACTTCTTTAGCCACGAAAAACACCTCCTATAAAAATATTCTTCGTTAAGTGGTCTTGGGCAAATCCGCATTTCCCTCCCACTAAACATCAATCTAACATAATATATGCGATTGCACCTAAGATAATAGCATAAAAAAAAGGCTTTGACAACCATTTTTTCTTTTATTTTCTTACCTTGATTTAGATTGTTTCCTTTTTCATTCTTTTTCTTTCTACTGTTTCTATAAAACAATTTTTAAATCTTTCTACTGCTGTTTTATTATCAAAAGAATCCAATTGATTTAAATTTCTAACAAAAGCATTATAAATACCTTCTGGGATTTTTCTATTTGCAATTACATGAGCAATATAAGTGCGTTGTACTCCTATTATCTTAGCAAAATTTCCCATGGTTATTCCTAGTGTCTTTTGAATACGGATAATTTCAAAAGATAAATCTTGTCCAGGATTTAAAACACAGAATAACAAATCACAACACCTATCTATCTTTTCTAGTTGATAAGTTGTTAATTGCTTTGTCTGTTTGTAAGTTTCATATTGATTTATTAGTAGATTTGCTTCTTCTTCACTTACGGTATAAATAGAGAAAAAATTGCTAGAAGATAAACCCAAACTTATATTTGTTTGTATTATGATTTCTTCTTTTAATTTTTCTTTTAAAATATTTTGTTTCAAATTTTCTTTTAGTTCTTTTGCTACATTTTGTTCGGTATCTAATATACAGCCTTCCTCTTCCATTTTTTCTATCTCTTTATAAATTTCTATTTGCTTAGCAATCGAAATCTGTTTTGTTGGAACGATATTTTTGAAAACTCGATATTTTTTAAAAAAAGCAAATGCTAAAATACGATTTTCTCCATTATTTAAAGAGAATAGAGCGCACATTTTTTGCAATAAATAATTTAAAGAGTCTCTAAAATTCAAAGATTGTGCTAGGCTATTATATAGTTCTTTTATATTTGAATCTTTTTGAAATTCTTCCATTCTTTCTATAAAAACTATCAATTTTAATGTAACGAGAGGAGTTAATTCATATAAACCGTTTTCTATATGATTGTAGTTATCAACAGACATGCATAAAATTTTTCCCATTTCTTGCTTGGACAAATGCAGTTTATAGCGTAGGTATGCCAAAAAACTTTTTCTAGACATTGGATTTAAAATAAAAGCTTTTGGCTCTAAGTTTATTTTCTCTTGCATATTTGTTGCTCTTATTTTAGGCCCTTTTTCTTTTTGCCAGTTTGTATTTAAATGACTATTGTATTGAATTTGTCCTAAATAGCCATCTTTTTTTAAACGTATTTTTAATTCATTTAGTTTGTCAAAAACGAATTGTTCTTTCGGTGTTAAATGTATTTCTTGTTTTCGAATAGCCCGAATAAATTTATACATTTCTCTATTATTGCTAAAATAGCATTCATTTTCTTTTGGAAAACGCTTTAGTTCTAATATTACTCTATATAATTCTCGTAATTGTTCCATAATCGTTAATTCTATGATTTTATTTACATCTTTTATTTTTTTTATTTGTTCTTCCGTTAAAGGATTGTATTTTAACTTTTCTTTATTTTTTATACGATACATTTGAGTAATAAACCATTTTCTCATGTCAGTTCCGTCTCGGAATTGTATTTCTTCTACATGTGGCAATCTTTTGTATTTTGTTGCATATTGGTATAACACTTCATATTTTTTATCCCACATCTCCATGTGACAAGATTTTTCCATAATTTTTCTTCTCCTTTTTTCGGTGTTCTTTATCTTATCATGCTACTTATAAAAAGCCAATAAAAAAGAATAACTAATTTGTTATCCCATATTTACTACTTGTTTATTTAACCTTAAATTATCTGCTATTGTTGCAATGAACTCTGAGTTAGTGGGCTTGCTTCTATCATAATCTACGCTGTGCCCGAATAACTCCTCCATTAGTTCATAATCTCCTCTTGACCAACTTACTTCAATAGCATGTCTAATTGCTCTTTCTACTCTACTTGCTGTTGTATCAAAACGAACAGCAATTTCTGGATAAATACATTTGGTTATTCCACCAATCATATCCGGGTTTTCATACATCATGTAAACGCTTTCTCTTATGTATTGGTATCCTCTAATATGTGATGGAATTCCTAGAGAATGGAGAAGTTTACTAATTTCAATTTCCACCTTGGTATTTTTAGTTTCAGGTTCTTCCTCTGTACTAGGATTTACAATATCCATCATTCTTTGTTCTAAAGCTTTCATGTCGAAAGGCTTTAGCATATAATAATCAACATCGTATTGGCTCACCATCTTTATTGTTGATTCTTTCTTGTAACTGGTTAGTATAATTACATTCTTTTTGATATTATTCTTTTTCATTTCTTCTAATATGGTAATCCCGTCGACTTCTGGCATAATAATATCCATAAGAATAATGTCGTATTCATTTTGATTTTTTAGAATGAATTCTAACCCTTCTTTGCCATTGTTGATAGTTTTTACTACATTTATAACTGCGTGACTACTAAAATACTGCACTGTCTTATTTGTGATTGTTGCGTTATCATCAATCATAAGTACATTAATAGTTGTTTTCATTTTTTTCTCCTTCTTTTACTTATTTTTACTGCACGCAAATTAATTATAAAACAAAGAAAACTCAAAATACTAGAAAATCTTTTGTAATGTTGTGTCAAGTCGTGTCTAATGCTGTCACTTTTTATACATTTACAAAAATTTGTCTAATATTTTCGGGATTATTCGCACTATTTCCAATCAAAAAACCATCTAATTTGTCTATCTTTGTGAGTTTATTGCAGTTTTCTGGAGTAATTCCTCCTCCATAAAGAAAAGAAATCTCTATATGAAAATTATTTTTTATATATTCTTTGGTGTTTTGGCAGATTTTTGTTAGTTTTTCTTCCTTTATTGTTTGGTGCGTTCCAATTCGGTATGTAGGTTCATAGGCAAGTAAAATATTTTCTTGTTCTTGTTTGGTTAAATCCTTTAGCACTTCTTCTAAAAAGTTGTTTAGTTCTCGATTTATTTCTGTTGCTGTTTTTTCTTCTTTTTCTCCAATACATAAAACAGCTTTGATGTTTTCTTTGGTTGCATTTTTTATTTTTTGTTTTATATTTTCAGTAGTATCGGGTGCTTCTGCATGATTGATTAAACAATAGGATACTTTTAAACTGGCTATGTCTTTAGCAAGTATTTCTCCTGTATGAGAACCACTTTCATAAATAGACACGCTTTGACTTCCTACTTTGTAGGGAACATCATAAAAAAATCCTAGAAAGGGAGAAGAAGGAAAGACGACTAATTCTATTTTTTCTGCATATAAGTCTTTTAATTTCTTCTTGTATTCTAGTATTTCTCTTATATTTTTATTTGTTTTTAAATTTATCATCAAGTATTTCAATTTATTTTTCCTCCATAATACTTTCTATCCCTACTAAAGAGCCTTTGGTTAGGTATTCTAGAGTTGCTCCTCCTCCACAAGATAAGTAGGTGAATTCTGTGGCATAGCCTAATCTTTTTACAGCACCGACAGAATCTCCTCCACCGACGACAACAATTCCATTGTGATCTTTTAAAATATTAAAAAGTTCTTTGGTGCCATTCGAAAAACGAATGTCTTCATAAAAGCCCATGGTTCCATTTAAAAATATGGTTTTGCTTCCGTAAATTGCCGTTTTGTATTTTTCTAGTGTTTTTGTTCCTATATCTAAAATTACATCGTTGTCTCCGATTTCATTTATTTTTTTGTATCTTGCATAGGACTCGTCATAGGTACTTCCAACAACAGCATCTAAAGGAAGCATTAATTTTTCACGATAGTTTAACATGATTTTTTTTAGTTTTTCCATCGTAATCTCACTTTCTGTTGCAAGAGAAGAACCAATGTTAAATTTTAGAGTTTTTAAAAAACTATTGGCAAGGCCTCCAGCGAGTAACAAATGGTCACATTTAGGTAAAAGTGTTTCAATGAGTTTTAGTTTGTCTTCTACTTTGGCACCCCCCATAATGACAGTAAAAGGATGTTCGGGAACCCCTAAAAAGCGATCCAATGCGGTAAGTTCTCTTTCTACAGAAAAACCAATACAACTTGGCAAAAATTTGGTAATACCGACTGTTGATGCATGTTCTCTATGAGCACTTGCAAAGGCATCCATAACGAAGACATCTCCAAGAGACGCAAAAAAGGCAGCCAGTTGGATGTTGTTGTTGCTTTCTAGTTTGTTTGGAACGTCTAAAAATCTAGTATTTTCTAAAAGTAAAATATCTCTTGGAAGCATCATTTGAATTTGCTCTGGAAGGGCCGCATCCATGACTTCTTTGTTGAAGTAAACTTCTCTTCCTACGAGTTCTTTTAAACGTTTGGCCACTGGTTCTAGAGAATTTA
>CAMUBM010000041.1 GCA_947087145.1 uncultured Mycoplasmatota bacterium | reverse complement strand
CTAAGAGATTGTGATGTATATTTAGAGGGACATTCGCATTTTTATGATTGCAAAACAGAATACAATGTATTGAATGTTCCTACCTGTAGCGATGTGCATCCAAACAAGATAGCAAAAGGAAAACATACACCAGGCTTTCTTATTTTAGAAAGAAAAGAAGAAGAGATTGTTTCTTATAGATATATTTTTGAAAATAACAAACCAAAACTTGCATTGAAAAAAATATTGAAAAAGGAAACTACAGACGAATAAACATGTTAATTCTCCTTTCATTAGATTATTTCATTTGGAGAGAGATGTTTTTAGAAACATTTGAAAGCATTCGTTCCACTAGAAAGAAGATAATGAATTTGAACTAAAAAAGCAGAAAAAGGAATTTGATTTTTAAAGAAGACAAAAAAGAAAATTAATTTTTGTCTTTTTTCTTTTGTAAAAACAAAAAATTAGCACTCATATATTGACAAGTGCTAAGCATACTATTATAATGGTAATTAGCATTGAAATAAAAAGAGTGCTAAAAAGAGGTGATGCAAGTGGACGAACGACAACAGAAGTTATTAAAATCGATTGTAGAGTCGTACATTAAAACCGTAAAACCGATTGGTTCCAAATCACTATGTAAAAAATTCAAGTGTTCGAGTGCAACCATAAGAAATGAAATGGCGATATTAGAAAACTTGGGATTTATTGAAAAAAATCATATTTCCTCAGGAAGAATTCCTAGTGAAGCAGGATACAAATATTATGTAGAAAACTTAATGAAACCTAAGGAACTGACTGGAGAAGATGTCCTAAAACTACAAACCATTTTCAAAAATAACGAACTAGCATTGAGCGACTCCATCAATAAAACGGTAGAAATCATTAGTGAACTTACCAATTACACAAGTATTATTTTAGGAAAAAGTTCTAGTGAGAATACGCTAAGTCAAGTGAATATCATTCCGATTGCAGACAATAAGATTGTAGCCCTTGTATGTACAGACAAAGGAATTGTTGAAAACAAACAATACATTTTAAAAAATGATGCTGAAATCAAAGAGATGGTAAAAACAAGTGAGATTATCAATAAAATGTTGGTGGGAACTCCAATCAACGAAGTATCGAAACGTTTAGAATTTGAAATTAAACCCATCATAAGTAGACAAATAAAGCAGTATGAAACCGTTTATAATATTTTTGCGGATGCATTTAATGAATTTGTCCATAAACAAGAAAATGTGTATTTTGGTGGCAAGACAAAAATCTTTAATGAGCCAGAATACAACAATGCTTTAGAAATTAAACGCTTGGCAAGTAAATTTGAAGACCAAAACTTTATTAAACGTATTGAAGAAGAGGATGATGCTTCTGGAGATATTAAAGTTTATATTGGAGAAGAAAATGATTTTGATCCCAATGTCACCATCATAAAAAGTAAATATAAACGAAATGGAGAAGAAGGAACCATTGCAATTGTAGGGCCAAAGCGAATGGAATATGACCGCGTGGTAGGACTACTCGAATATTTGCAAAAAGAGTTAAATGAGGAGGATGAGTAATGGAAGAAAAAGAAACACTAGAAGATAGTAAAAAAGAAGAAATAAAAGAAGAAGTTCAGCAAGAAAAAGAACCAAAAAAAGAAAAAAAGAAACCGAAGGTAAATAAAGAACTGGAAAATCTAAAAGAAGAAAATGCAAAGTTGCAAGAAAAAATTCTTCGTATCAGTGCAGAGTCACAAAATATGCAACGAAGATACACCGAAGAAATTGCAAGAATTAGAAAATACGAAGGAGAAACGTTTGCTAAAGAAATTTTAAGCATCATAGATAACTTTGAAAGAGCAATAAAACTAGATGACAACGACCTAACCGATGAACTTTCCAAGTTCTTAAGTGGTTTTAAAATGATTTATACAAACTTTTTAAATATTTTAAATAGCAAAGAAATTAAAGAAATTGATTGTAAAGACAAAGAGTTTGACTCGAACTTCATGGAAGCAGTTCTGACGGAAAAAGTAGAGGGAATAGAAAAAAATCAAGTATTAGAAGTCCTACAAAAAGGATATATGTATAAAGATAAATTACTAAGACCTGCCATGGTTAAGGTAAGCGAATAAAAAAAGGAAAGGTGATTATATATGGCAAAAATTATAGGTATTGATTTAGGAACAACAAATTCATGTGTTTCCTATTTAGAAGGAGGAAGTCCTGTTGTTATTGCGAATGCAGAAGGTAACAGAACCACTCCAAGTGTTGTTGCTTTTAAAGACAATGGCGAAGAATTGGTAGGTGAAAACGCAAAACGACAAGCCGTAACCAATAAAAATACCATTTCTTCTATTAAAAGAAAAATGGGAACAACTGAAAAAGTGGAAGTAAATGGTAAAAAATACACGCCACAAGAAATCAGTGCTAAAATTCTTGGAAAACTAAAGGCAGATGCCGAGGCTTTCTTAGGAGAAAAAGTAACCAAAGCAGTTATTACTGTACCTGCCTACTTTAATGATGCAGAACGTCAAGCAACCAAAGATGCTGGAAAAATTGCTGGTCTAGAAGTGGAACGTATTGTAAACGAACCAACTGCTGCAGCACTTGCATATGGGCTTGATAAACAAGACAAACTACAAACTATCTTAGTATACGATTTAGGTGGAGGAACATTCGATGTATCCATTTTGGAATTAGGAGATGGAATATTTGAAGTAAAAGCAACCAGTGGTAACAATCGTCTAGGTGGAGACGACTTCGACAATCGTGTCATTGATTACTTAGTAAGTGAATTCAAAAAAGAAACAGGTATCGATCTATCCAAAGACAAAATGGCAATGCAAAGATTAAAAGATGCAGCAGAAAAAGCCAAAAAAGATTTATCAGGAATGGCTTCTACCCAAATCAATCTACCATTCATTTCTCAAAAAGAAGATGGACCAGTTCATTTGGATATCAATTTAACGAAAGCCAAATTTGAAGACTTATGTCGTGATTTGTTTGACTCAACTCTTGAACCAGTTCGTAAAGCCCTAAGTGATGCGAAATTAGATAAAAATAAAATTGATCAAGTCATTTTAGTAGGTGGTTCAACTCGTATTCCATACATCCAAGATTTAGTAGAAAAAGAACTTGGAAAAGCACCAAACAAAGGGGTAAATCCAGACGAAGTAGTTGCTATGGGTGCTGCTATTCAAGGTGGTGTCTTAACCGGAGAAGTAGAAGATTTAGTACTATTAGATGTTACTCCATTATCTCTAGGTATCGAAACTCTTGGAGGTGTCATGACTCCATTAATTCCAAGAAATACAACGATTCCAACATCAAAATCACAAGTTTTCTCAACAGCAGCAGACAACCAACCAGCCGTAGATATTCATGTACTACAAGGAGAACGACAGATGGCAGCAGACAACAAAACACTCGGAAACTTCCAATTAACAGACATTCCACCAGCACCTAGAGGAATTCCTCAAATTGAAGTAAAATTTGATATTGATGCCAACGGTATCGTAAACGTAACAGCAAAAGATCTAGGAACTAACAAAGAACAAAAAATTACAATTCAATCCTCTACTGGACTTAGTGATGCTGACATCGAACGTATGGTAAAAGAAGCAGAAGAAAACAAAGAAGCCGACGAAAAACGAAAAGAAGAAGTAGAAACAAGAAACAATGCAGACTCTTTAATCTTCCAAACCGAGAAAGCTATGAAAGACCTTGGCGACAAAGTAGAAGAAAGTGATAAAACAGAAGCTGAAAACAAAATCAAAGACTTAAAAGAAGCATTAGAGAAAAACGACACCGAAGACATTAAAAAGAAAACCGAAAGTTTACAAGAAATTGCCATGAAACTAGCAACCAAAGTCTATGAACAAACTGCCCAAAATAGTCAAGCAAACACAGAAACAACAAGTGATGCATCAAAAGACAAAAAAGACGATGTAGAAGAAGCAAGTTACGAAGAAAAATAAAGAAGGGAGAGCCCAACTCTCTCTTTACTTAGTGTAAGGAGAACTATGAAAAAAAGAGACGAAATAGAAGAAAAATATAAAATAAATATAGGGGAATTATTTGAAAATGAAAATGCATTCTTAGAAGAAGTAAAAACAGTAGATAAAAAAATAAAAGAAATAAAAAAATATGAAGGTCATTTACTTCAAGATGCCAAAACACTTTATGAAACATTGGAATTAAGTGAAGCTTTAGAAAAAAAAGTAGAACGCATTTTTGTCTATGCTCATATAATAAATGACTTTGATCTTGCCGAAGAAAAGGGAAATGAATATTATGGAACCGCTTTTAAATTATACCAAGAATTAAGTGTATTTACTTCTTACATAACACCTGAACTTCTGGAGTCTGATTACTCTACTATTGAAAAGTATATACAAGAAAATGTTAATCTGAAAAAATATGAAAATGTATTAAAAGAAATATATCGGAATAAAAAACACATATTAGGTAAAAAAGAAGAAACTCTTATCAATACTTTGAGTGAACTTATAAATGCCCCAGAAGATGTCTATGGAAAACTTGTGGATGTTGATTTAAAATTTGAAAATGTAAAAGATGAAAATGGTGAATTAGTAGAACTTAATGAAGTGAGTCATAAAATTTTAATGGAATCTAAAAATCGTGAAGTAAGAAAAAATACATTCAAAACTTTTTATAGAGGATACAAATCAGTAATCAATACCACGAGTGAATTACTTGCCTCATGTGTAAAAAAGAATAACCGAATAGCAAAGATAAGAGACTATGAGGATGCGATGACTGCCTCATTGGAAGCAAGTAATGTAAACAAAAAAGTTTATGAAGCGTTATTGGAAGCACTAGAAGAGAATTTAAATATAATTCATCGTCAATGGAACATTCGTAAAAAAGTTTTACATTTAGAAGAATTGCATCTTTATGATACAACAGTATCTCTTGTAGCGAACTATGAGAAAAAATATTCTTATGAGGAAGCTAGCGACTTAATAAAAAAAGCCTTAGAAATTTTAGGAAGCGATTATAGCAATGTTCTTTCGCAAGCGTTTGAAAATCGGTGGATAGATGTATTTCCCAATGAAAACAAAAGAAGTGGGGCATATTGTACTTGTTGTTATGAGACACATCCTTATGTAGTAACAAACTTTAATGAAAGATATGGAGATGTAGCAACACTTACTCACGAACTAGGGCATGCCATACACTACTATTATGCAGCGAAAAATAACCAATATTGTGACTACAACTATACAATATTTGTAGCAGAAGTTGCAAGCCAAGTAAATGAAGCACTTCTTGCTATGCATATTCTAAAAAATAGTGATAACAAAAAAGAAAAATTATTTGTTTTAGATGAATTAATTAAACATTTCAAATCCTCTGTTGTAAGACAAACTATGTTTGCTGAATTTGAAAGTAAAATCCATGAATATGAACAAAATGGAAAAGTGCTAACAACCAATACTTTATGCGATTTATATTATAATTTAAATAAAAAATACTATGGAGAAGAAATAGTTGTTGATGAAGAAATCAGATACGAATGGTCAAGGGTTCCACATTTTTACTACAATTTCTATGTTTATCAATATTCAACTGGGTACATAGCAGCTTTAAAAATAGCAACAGACATATTTAATAAAAAAGAACATGCCTTAGAAAACTATATGAATTTCTTAGGACTAGGGTCCACTAAAGATCCAGTAGAATCTTTAAAAGTAGCTGGAGTTGACTTGACCGACAAGCAAACATTTAAAGAGGCATTTCAAGAATTTAATCGTGAAATGGATGAATTAGAAACTTTACTAGAAAGTGAGTGATGCAATATGAATAAAAAAGATTATTATGAGGTTTTAGGGGTTTCTAAAACTGCTAGTGAAGAAGAAATCAAAAGAGCATTCCGTAAACTTGCTAAGCAATACCACCCTGATGTAAACAAAGAAGCAGGAGCTGAAGAAAAATTTAAAGAAATTGGAGAGGCTTATGCCATCCTTTCTGACCCGGAAAAACGTCGTCAATACGACCAATTTGGTCATGCAGCATTCGAAGGAGGTGCGGGAGGTTTCGGAGGTTTTAACGCCGAAGATATTGATTTAAGTAGTATTTTCGAAGACTTATTCGGTGGCAGTTTTGGATTTAACTTTGGTGGTGGATCTAGACGTGGCGGAGGCTCTCGTGCAACCAAAGGAAGAGATCGTTTAGTAAAAATGAACCTAACTTTTGAAGAAGCAGTTTTTGGGTGTAAAAAAACACTAGACGTAGAATTAAACGAGACTTGTGAGTCATGCCAAGGAAAAGGTGGGTTTGGCGAAAAAACTTGTTCTAAATGTAATGGACGAGGCTCTATTATCGTTGAACAAAAATCTATGTTTGGAATATTCCAAACTCAAACCACTTGTAACGAATGTGGAGGTTCAGGACATACATTCGAAAAAACTTGTAACGAATGCCGTGGTACTGGACACATTCGCAAAAACAAAGAAATTGTTGTCACAATTCCAGAAGGAGTAGATAACGGCTACCAACTGCGTATCAGTGGCAAAGGAGAAGCGGGGACAAATGGTGGACCAAACGGAGATATCTATATTGAATTTGTCGTCAAAAAACATGATTTCTTTGAAAGAGATGATGAAGACATCTATTTGGAAGTACCACTAACGATTACAGAGGGAGCCCTAGGTTGTAAAAAAGAAATCCCTACTCTTGAAAAAAACGTTGTTTTAGAAGTAAAAGCTGGTGCAAATACTGGAGATAAATTAAAACTAAAAGGTAAAGGAATAAAAGTGCCTAACTCCATTCGCAAAGGAGATATGTTTGTTAT
>CAMUBM010000040.1 GCA_947087145.1 uncultured Mycoplasmatota bacterium | reverse complement strand
TTTATTTTTTGTTTGATGTGAAAGCGTATGAAATATTAAAATTTGATGATCCATTACTTTTAACACTTTATCATGATACTCTTTATAAAAATTATACATACATTTATTCATTTTTCGAAGCATTACAAGAAGAGATGAAAATAAACGAATTACAAGTACGAGATTTAAGACGAACACATTTGATAGAAAAAGAATACAATAGTTACTATAAGCTTTTTTAAGAAAAACTTCTTTTTTCTATGCAAAAATGGTATAATTTTCCTTAGGTGGGTAGGAATGAAACGCAGTGAAGTAGATAAAGAAAAACTAAGTCCAGGAATGCGACAATATTATGATATAAAAGAAGAATACAAAGAAGAACTTTTATTTTTCCGCTTGGGAGATTTTTACGAATTATTCTTTGAAGATGGGGAAACTGCAGCAAGAGAACTAGAACTAACACTCACTAGTAAAAATGCTGGTTTGGAAGAACGAATTCCCATGTGTGGAGTACCCTATCATTCTGTCAAACCTTACATCGAAAAATTAGTAAATAAAGGTTATAAAGTAGCCATTTGTGAGCAGTTAGAAGACCCAAAAAACACGAAAGGCATGGTGCGCCGTGGTGTTGTCCAAGTCATAAGTAAAGGAACGATTGTGGACTCAGATTTATTAAACGAACACGATAACAACTACATTGGAAGTGTCCTTGATTTTTCCTACACCTACGTTCTAACTTATGCTGACATTTCAACTGGAACCCTTTGTGTTATGAATGTTGAACATAAAAAAGAAAAACTACTAGATGAAATTTTAAATCTAAAAATAAAAGAAGTACTTTTAAAAGATAACCAAGACACTGAACTCATTGGGATATTAAAAGGAAACTATGGGATTGAAGTTTCTATTTCAGAAAATTTGCTAGAAAAAGAAGAAGAGTTAGTAAATCGTGTAGAAGATATTCGTTTCAAAGAAGGAATAAAACACCTTTTGTATTACCTTGTTGTTCGTGAATTAAAAGAGGTTTCTCACATCAAAGAAGTCACTATTGTCAATAAAGAAGACTACTTAGAAATGGATGTTCATACCATAAGAAACCTAGAACTCGTAGAAACATTACGCCTAAAAGAAAGAACCTATTCGCTACTTTGGTTACTCGATAAAACCAAAACAAGTATGGGAAGTCGTAAATTAAAAGATTATTTGATGCACCCTTTAAAAAACATCGAAAAAATAAACGAACGATATGATAAAATAACCACTTTAAATACCGAATTTATACTAAAAGAAGAACTAAGAGATTGTCTTTATGAAATCTATGATATTGAAAGGTTATGTGGAAAAATAGCGTGTGGTTCTTTAAATGCGAGAGACTTACTCCAACTAAAAACCAGTTTAAAAGTACTACCAAATATAAAAAGAATAGTAAGTGAACTTCATTTTGATTATAAAATAAATGAACACCAAGACATCTTTGAACTACTAGAGAAGGCCATCTATGAAAATCCACCTGTCACTTTAAAAGAAGGATTTCTAATTAAAGAAGGATACAACAGGGAACTAGACGAACTAAAAGAAATCAGAAGTGGTGGCAAATCTTTTATTGCAGATTTCGAAGCCAAAATAAAAGAAAGCACTGGGATCAAAAACTTAAAAATTGGCTACAATCGCGTATTTGGGTACTATATTGAAATATCTAAAGGACAAGTAAAAGAAGTAACAGAAGACTTGCATTGGGAACGACGACAAACCCTTACCAATTGTGAAAGGTTTATCTCACCAGAATTAAAAGAAAAAGAAGCACTTATTTTAAATGCTGAAGAAAAAATCATTGAAATCGAATACAACTTATTTAATGAAATCAAAGAATCAATCAAAGAAAAATTAATTTCTTTAAAAGATACAGCAGAAATCATCAGTGAACTTGATTGTTTAGCAAGTCTGTCTGTTTGTGCAGAAGAATATAATTTTGTAAGACCACAACTCAATACAGAACACAAAATAGAAATAGAAGAAGGCTTCCATCCTGTCATTGAAAAAGTAAGCAACAACACCTATGTAAGAAACGATTGCTACATGGATAATAATATCCAAACCCTTTTAATTACAGGGCCGAATATGAGTGGTAAATCTACCTATATGAGACAACTGGCAATTATCATTATTCTTGCCCAAATGGGTTCTTTCGTTCCTGCTAAAAAAGCAAACTTACCTATAATTGATAAGATATTTACAAGAATTGGAGCTAGTGATGATTTAGTAAGTGGAGAGTCTACCTTTATGGTCGAAATGAACGAAGCTAGAAATGCTATTTTAAATGCTACAGTTAATAGTTTGATTTTATTCGACGAACTAGGAAGAGGGACAGCCACTTATGACGGAATGAGCCTTGCAAGGTCGATACTCGAATACGTAAACAAACACATTAAATGTAAAACTTTATTTTCTACACACTACCATGAACTAACCAGTTTAGAACAAGAACTGCCAAGTATTGAAAACATCCATGTTTCCGCTCATGAAGAAAACGGAACGATTACCTTTTTACACAAAATAAAAAAAGGAGCAGTCGATAAATCTTACGGAATACATGTCGCACGTCTTGCTGGCATGCCTGAAGAACTGACAAATAGGGCAAACGAAATCCTATTCTTTTATGAAAACAAAGAAAAAAATGCCCAACAAAAAGATAGTTCTATCCAACTTTCCATGGTATTTGAAGAAAAGAAAGAAACGGACAAAGTGAGAGAATTCTTAGAAAAGGTAGATCCAGTTTATATGACTCCTATTGAAGCAATCAATAAACTCTATGAACTAAAAGAATTAATTGAAAAAGAAAAATAAGTAGGTGAAAAAAATGGAAGAAACTATCAGTTTAGCAGAGTATATTTTAAATACATTGAATAAACAAATACCAATTAAAACAGAAAAACAATGGAATGCAGCCATCGCCTTTTTCTTATTAGAAAATACAATTCGTATTTTTGAAACCGATGAATTTACAAAAGAAGAACTAGAATGTAAAGGAGAAGAAAAAACAGAAACTGGTAAAAACTCAACTTTACTTTTAAAACACCAAGGAGAAGAATATAAAATAAAAATAAAAGATGCGAAAGTCACTTTCATAGCAAGCAGAACTATTCCTTTTTTTGAAATTGCAATGGAGAATACTACAATAAAAAACAAAAGATTGACATACCAAGAAAACGAAATCACTTTGGAAGAGGAAGAAATTTGTTTTTCACCAACACTCTATCGATATAAAAAACAAAAAATAACCAACTTCTATAGAGATAGGCAATCTTTATGTCTTGTTCCAATCAATACTGCCTACAAAGGTTTAGAATACTTTGAACTCATAAACGAATTTGAAACAAAAGAAAAATCAGCCTATTGGATAGAAAGAATAATTGAGAATATAAAGGGGACCCAAATAAGAAAAATTTCTTTAGGAGAAGACGAAACAACAAATTTTGCCGAGATATTTGCTTGTTTAGAGAGTGAATGTGATAAAAAAGACTACGAACGAAAACTCGACAGAAATACCTAGATTAAAACTAGGCTTTTTTTTACTTATATGCTATAATCTAATTGGTGATTTTTTGTGAGCCTAAAAAGAAGTGAATTAAGAGAAAAATGTATGATTATCCTTTATCAATACGATATTATGAAAAATAATAAACTAGAAGTAGAGATTGACGAAGTTATAAAAGATAATCTAGAAATAGAAAATGAATACGTAAAAGATATTGTTTATGGAGTAATCACTCATGAGAGTGAACTAAATGAACTTGCAAACAAATATATCAAGGATTGGACCATTGATCGCTTAGACAAAACTGGTGCGGCTATATTACGTATTGCTTTATTTGAACTAAAATACACTGATACTCCAGAAGTAGTTGTGATTAATGAAGCTATAGAACTATCTAAAAAATATAGCGACGATGCTGTAAGGAAAATTATTAATGCTGTTTTAGATCGTATTATTAAAGAGTAAGAAAAGAGGGTATTTATGATTGAAACCGAAGAAAAATACTTAAAAATAAGTGACTTAAATGAATACATCAAATGTATGTTCGACGAAAATACCTTTCTTCGTAAAGTGTATTTAAAAGGAGAAATATCCAATTTTAAAAACCATACAAGAGGACATTTATATTTTACTTTAAAAGACGAAACCTCTAGGATGAGTGCAGTTATGTTTTATAACAATACGTTTGGTTTAAATTTTAAACCCGAAGATGGCATGAATGTGTTGGTAGAAGGACGTATTTCTTGTTATCCCTCCCAAGGAACGTACCAAATTTATGTCGAAAAGATGGAAAAAGATGGTTTAGGCAATCTTTATATCGAATACGAAAAACTAAAAAAGAAACTAGCTACGGAAGGTTTGTTTGATGCAAAATACAAGAAACCCATACCGCGTTACCCTAAAAAAATTGGTATCATTACAGCCCCCACAGGTGCGGCCATACGTGACATCCTAAGTACCATCAAAAGAAGATTTCCCATTTGTGAAACCATTTTATTCCCAGCATTAGTGCAAGGAGCATCCGCTGCCCCCGATATTGTAAGGCAACTCAAAAAAGCACAAGAATTTGATCTAGATGTCATTATTTGCGGTCGAGGCGGAGGATCTATTGAAGATTTATGGGCATTCAATGAAGAAATGGTTGCCAGAGCAATTTTTGCATCCAAAATACCGATTATCAGTGCCGTAGGACATGAAGTAGACTTTACCATTGCAGATTTTGTGGCAGACCTAAGAGCTCCAACTCCCACAGGTGCGGCAGAAATGGCCGTTCCAACAACGATAGATACCATAAATATGTTAAATGAAAAGAAAATTCGTTTGAATGCGTACATCAGTCATACAATTAAAAATAAGGAAAATAAGTTAGTTGCTTTAAAAAACAACTTTATTTTAAAAAATCCAATGTCTCTTTATGAAATTAAAGAACAAAAACTAGACAATCTACTGGATCAATTAAACAAAAACATAAAAAATAAAATAAACAACTATCAGAATAAAGTGGAGATATTAAAATCAAGTTATGCTCTAAAAGATCCACTTCGTCTGGTGGAAAAAAACAAAAATACATTACAAAATCAAAAAGACAAAGCAACCAATTTGATTGAAAATATTCTAGAAAAATACAATCACAAACAAGAATTACTAATCAATACCTTAAAACTAGTAAACCCTTTGAATATATTAGATAAAGGCTATAGTTTAGTCGAAAAAGACGGAAGAATATTAAATAATACAGATACATTAGAAATAGAAGATACCATTAACATAAAATTAGGTAAAGGCGAATTAAAAGCCGTAGTAAAGGAGAAAAAAGAATGGAAAATTTAAGTTTTGAAGAATCTTTAGAAAAATTAGAAAGTATTGTACACGAATTAGAAAGTGGTGGAGTGGAATTGGAAAAAGCCATTGACAAATACACAGAAGCCATGAAACTTGTAAAAGTATGTAGTGAAAAATTAAATAGTGCAACCGAAAAAGTAAACAAAATCCTAAACGAAAATGGAGAACTCGTTGATTTTAATGTTGCAGAAAATGAAGAAGCATAGGTGATAGTATGGCAGGGAAAGTAAATGCAATCACTTCTCGTGACGAAAACTTCGCTGATTGGTACACCGATATCATAAAACAAGCAGATCTAGTTGATTATTCCAGTGTGAAAGGAAGTATGATTATCAGACCCTACGGCTATGCCATTTGGGAAAATATCCAAAGTGTTTTAGATAAAGAATTTAAAAGATTAGGGCATCAAAATTTACAAATGCCTATGTTTATTCCAGAAAGTTTATTAAATGTTGAAAAAGAACACGTGAAAGGTTTTGCCCCCGAAGTTGCTTGGGTAACGCATGGAGGAAGTGAACCACTAGAAGAAAGAATGTGTGTTCGTCCAACCAGTGAAGTTTTGTTCTGTGACCACTTCAAAAAAATCATTAAGTCGTACCGAGATTTACCACTTTTATATAATCAGTGGTGTACCATTGTTCGTTGGGAAAAAACAACACGTCCTTTCTTACGCAGTAGAGAAATACTTTGGCAAGAAGGACACACGATGCATGCCACAGAACAAGAAGCACGCGAAGAAACTAAAAGAATGTTCAAAGTATACGAAGATTTCCAAAAAAACTATCTAGCCCTTCCTGTGATTGTAGGAAGAAAAACGGAAAAAGAAAAATTTGCTGGAGCAGAAGAAACCTATACCATTGAAGCCATGATGTATGATGGAGTGGCTCTTCAAAATGGGACCAGTCACTATTTTGGACAAGGCTTTGCAAAAGCTTTTGGAATTGAATACCTAGACAAAGACAACAAACTAGTAAATCCATACCAAACCAGTTGGGGAGTAACGACTCGAATGATTGGTGCCATTATCATGACGCACTCTGACGACAATGGCCTAGTTTTACCACCAAAAATAGCCCCTATTAAAATCGTTTTAATTCCAATTGGAAAAGATGAAAAAGTAATGGATACCATTAAAAATTTAAAAGAAAAATTAGAAGGAAAAGAAATCACTTCGATTATAGATGACTCTGAAAAATCTCCAGGATTTAAATTTGCCGAAGCCGAAGTAAAAGGCTATCCTATTCGTCTAGAACTAGGGGCACGTGACTTAGAAGCAGGTCTTGTAACTCTAGTAAGAAGAGATACGTTAGAAAAAATCCAAATTCCGTTAGAAAATGTAACAATTAAAATAGAAGAACTTTTAGAAAATATCCAAGAAAATCTTTACAATCGCGCATTAGAAAGAAGAAATACCATGCTTTATGAAGCGAATACCTACGAAGAATTTAAAAACATCGCTATGAATAAACCAGGATTTATTAAAATCAATTGGTGTGGAAATATGGCTTGTGAAGAAAAAATCAAAGAAGAAACAGGACTAAAATCGCGTTGTATTTTAGA
>CAMUBM010000039.1 GCA_947087145.1 uncultured Mycoplasmatota bacterium | reverse complement strand
TAAAAAAGTGAAATTTTTACTAATTTTTAGGTTTGTACATCCAAATAAAAGAATTGGTAGACCAAATAGCAAAATTGGCCTACCAATTCTTTTTGTTTTGCTTTCGATTTTGGAAATTGGCGATTTGCACCCATTTTTTACCTTTGCTATAGTGTACTTGCGAGTTGCTATAGATGTTGTTTGCCATTACAAAATTTACATTTTTGGAGGTGGCTTTACATGTTAGACAAAAAAGATATTCTTATACTTGTTCTACTTGTAATAATCGTTCTATTAGTAGTATTCGACTAGTTTTTTACTAGGGGTTTTGGTGGAAGGTTTAAAAAACACCATCCTTTGGAGGAAGGTGCAGTCAATTATGGCAAGCACTACCTTTATAGCACTCGCTTAAATTAAGAATAAACTATTTTTTCATAAAAGTAAAGGTAAGGAGAAAAGACAACATGAAAAAAAGAATAACCAAAAAAGAATTTATAGAAATATTTCAAGATAGGAATTATCGAAGAAAACTAGACAAAATGATATTAAATTTTTTTGGACTAGAAAATACTATAGAAGAAGAAAGTAACAAAATAGAAAATGAAGACATTTTTTTAGAATTTGTTTTATTAATCAACACAGAATATACTCTAAAAATTATCGTAAAAGATACAAAACATCTATTCAAAAATTCCAAAAAGTTCTATATAAATTTAAGTTACCGAGACGTAGAAAAATACCATGAATTACTTATGCCTGGCTACTGGGAAATTTATTGTCCCTATTCCTATAAAAATCAGAAAGAAACTCCCAAACTTTTACTCATTGCGGCGCTTTTTTACTGCGATACGAGTAAAGAAATAGAAAAAATACTAAAAAAATGCCAAACGTTTTCTGCAATAGAAATAAAAAATATTCTCTCCATTGTAGAAGAAGAAAATAAAGACAAATAATGATTATTGTGTTAGAATACTTATAGTGACTAAAATTTGAAAAAGGTGGAGTATTATGGCAAAAGTTATTTCATTAGTAAATCAAAAAGGAGGCGTTGGAAAAACAACTACAAGTATTAACTTAGCAGCTGCTTTAGGAGCCGAAGGAAAAAAAACACTTTTAATTGATTTAGACTCCCAAGGAAATGCTTCTAGTGGACTTGGTTTAAACACCAATGACTTTGATAGCGATATTTACGATGTAATAACAGGGAATTGTGAAGTGAAAAAGGCAATTATCAAAACGAAATTTAAGAATTTATCTGTTATTCCTTCCACAATCAACTTAGCTGGAGTAGATGTAGAGTTTGTTAAAAAAATGTTAGAAGACACTACATTTCATCAAAACGAACAACTAAGAACAAAACTAGAAGAAATCAAAGACAATTACGATTACATTATCATTGATTGCCAACCATCTTTAGGAATATCCACCATGAATGCTTTAGTAGCAAGTGACTCAGTGATTATTCCTGTACAATGTGAATACTATGCTCTAGAAGGAATCACCCAACTTTTAAACTCTATTATTTTAGTACAATCTAATATGAACCCTGACTTGAGAATTGAAGGTGTTCTTTTAACCATGTTAGATGGAAGAACAAATATTGGATTAGAAGTCATAGAAGAAGTAAGAAAATGTTTTAAAAATAAAGTATTTAATACCATAATTCCAAGACTCGTAAGATTAGTAGAAGCACCCAGTCATGGCAAACCAATAAATGCCTATGACCCAACTTGTCGTGCCACACTTGCTTACGCCAATTTAGCAAAGGAAGTGATTAGTCGAAATGGAAACTAAAAGAAAAGCATTAGGAAAAGGACTAGAACAATTATTTTCAAACGAAGTGATTAACTTTGACAACTTTGAACGAGAAGTTATATCTTCTGCCAAAGCAAATGATATTATAGAAATTCCCTTAGAAGAAATTCAAAGTAACCCTTACCAACCAAGAAAAACATTTAATGAAGAATCGTTACAAGAACTTGCTGAAAGTATCAAAGAATACGGAATAGTTCAACCTATTATAGTTAAGAAAAATATCAAAGGTTATTATCTAATTGCTGGGGAACGCCGTACCAAAGCAGCAAGACTCGCTGGATTAGAAACAATTCCTGCCATCATTAAGGAATTCAATGACCAAGAAATGATGGAAATTGCTTTAATCGAAAATATCCAAAGAGAAGATTTAAATCCGATTGATGAAGCACAAGCTTATTTAAATATCATTGAACTTGGCAAATTAACACAAGAAGAATTTGCGACTCGTTTTGGAAAAAGTCGTAGTCATGTGACCAACATGCTAGGATTACTTAAACTACCTACTGCAACCAAAACATTAGTAGAAAAAAACAAACTAACCATGGGACATGCGAGAGCCTTAAGTAAAATTAGCGACGAAAATTTAGTGAATACTCTTGCAGATCGTGTACTGGAGAACAACTTAAGTGTTCGAGAACTAGAACACTTAATTGCAGAAGAAAATATGCCAAAAAACAATAAAATCACACGTAAAGAACCAGAAAAAAATAGACATTACACCATCTATGAAAATATCATGCGTGAAAAAATTGGAACCAAAGTAAAAATCAAAGACGGAAAAATTGAAATTCCCTTTGATCGAGAAAGAGACTTAGAAAGAATATTAGAAATATTAGGAATAGAAATCGTGGGTGATTAGATTGAATATAGCGGAAAGTATTTTATCTTTCTTAGCCAAAAAAGAAGTGTATGGACTTGCTATCATTATTTTAGTTTCTATCATAGTTTATCGCTTAGGAACAAAATTAATTGAAAAAATTATAATAAAAGGCAAAGATGCTTACGAAAGAAAGAAAAGAAAAACCATTGTTAATCTTATTTCCAACATATTTAAATATGCGGTCTTTATTCTTGCTGTTTTATTTATTTTAGGACTCTATGGAGTAGATACCAAAGCATTAATCGCAAGTTTTGGAGTAGTAGGAGCCGTACTAGGACTAGCCCTACAAGATACCATCAAAGACTTTATAAGTGGAATTACGATTATTATGGACAATTACTTTGTTGTTGGTGATATCGTAACATTCAATGATTTCACAGGAGAAGTAATAGACATGGGACTCAAAACGACAAAAATAAAAAAACACAATGGAGAAGTTTTAGTAGTTGCCAATCGTAACATTGATGCCATAATAAACATTAGTCAAAAGCCAGCCAATATTGTGATAGATATACCAACCGCTTATGAAGAAAAAACAACGAAAGTAGAAAAAACAATCGAAAAAATCATGACCGAAATTCTAAAAATAGAAGGGGTTAAAAAAGACTCAAAATATTTAGGAATTTCTTCTCTAAGCGATAGTTGCGTCAATTACTCAATTAGCATTCTTTGTCCACAAGACAACCAATGGCAAATAAAAAGGGACGCTTTAAAAATTATTAAAACCATCTATGAAAAAGAGAAAATAAAAATTCCGTATCCGCAAATTGAGGTGCATCATGAACAAAAAATTTAATTTAAATGATTACGTAATAATGAAAAAACCACATGCTTGTGGAACCAATGAATGGAAAATCACTCGCATGGGGGTAGATATTAAAATTAAATGTGTCCATTGTGGAAGAGAAATTATGATGGATCGCATGGAGTTTGAAAAAAAATTAAAAAAAGTGATAGGTGAAAAAAATGAATGTAAATAAATTAAAAGAAAAAATAACTTTACATCCAATTATGGCCATTTTACTTATGATTGGAGGAACCATTGTACTAAGTGGAATTCTTGCTCTTATAGGTGTACAAGCCACCTCAAAAACCATTAGTACCACTTCTTTAGAATACAATACGTATATTGCAGAAGTTTCCTCACTATTCAGCTTAAGCGGCTTAAAATACATTTTTACAACTACCATAGCAAACTTTGTTTCTTTTGTTCCTTTAAGTAGTTTAATAATTGTCCTAATTGGAATAGGAGTTATGCAAAAAAGTGAATTTTTAAAAGTAATATTTACAATACTAACTAAAAACGCAAAAAAAATAAACGTTACTTTTATTTTAGTACTCATTAGTATTTTCCTAGGAGTGATTGGAGATTTATCCTTTATTATCCTTCTACCGATTAGTGCTATTCTTTTTGAAGTAGGAAAAAGAAATCCCGCAATTGGAATAATTGCCTCTTTTGCAGGTTTAACTTGTGGTTATGGGATCAATGTAATATTTACAAGTATGGACTCTTCCTTACTATCACTTAGTACTTTGGCAGCGAATATTGTAGACCCAAATTATACAATGAAGACCACTGGCTTTGTATTTATTATGCTTGTAGTCAGTCTTGCTTTAGCCTATTTAATTACCCAAATTACGGAAAGATATATTATCTATAAAGTAGACAAATACGAAATACCTACCTCCGAAGTAGAAGAAGAAGTGTTTTTAGGAAAAAAAGAGAAAAAAGGTCTTGCTTTAGCCTTTCTAGCATTTATGGTATACATGTTCATATTTATCTATAATATCATTCCAGGACTTCCTTTTTCAGGAAATTTCCTAGACCAAAGCCAAGTATTTTACATTGACAAACTATTTAGTTATAACTCATTCTTTAACAAAGGCTTTGTATTTATTGTTACCTTTGGAATGGTACTTGTTGGAATGTTTTATGGAATGGGAGCAGGAACGATAAAAAATCACCGTGAACTTTGTGAAAACTTAGGGCATTCCCTAGATGGTATCGGACAAGTTATTGTTACCATTTTCTTTGCTTCCATCTTAATTAATGTTTTCAAATATACCAATATAGGCTCTGTCATTGTAACAGCCCTAACTAGTCTTTTAAACAATACAACCTTTACGGCTATTCCACTCATTGTTCTGTTGTTTTTTGTGAGTGCTGTTGCAACACTTTTTGTTCCCTCTTCCTTAGCAAGATGGCAAATTATCTCTGCTGTTGCCCTTCCTATTTTTATGGAAGCAGGACTTTCCCCAGAATTTACCCAAATGATATTTCGTTTTGGAGAATCTGCTAGCCTAGGACTTACTCCATTATTTGCCTATTTCGTTATTTATTTGGCCCTTCTTGAAAAATACAACCAAAAGAAAGAAACCATTCACATTCTAAAAGCAATCAAATACCAATTACCTTTTGCAATTGCCACATTTACCCTATTATTGACAATTGTAATCGTCTGGTATATAGTAGGACTTCCAATAGGGGTTGGAGTCTTTCCAACGCTATAAAATGAGGTGAAAAAATTATGTCTCTAAAAGCAGGAATAGTAGGACTACCCAATGTCGGGAAGTCTACTCTATTTAATGCCATTACCAAAAAAAATATCTTAGCAGCCAACTATCCATTTGCAACCATTGATCCAAATGTCGGTGTAGTGACTGTTCCAGATAAGCGTCTAGAATTTTTAGAAAATATGTACGTTCCAAACAGTTTAGTTCCTACAACATTTGAATTTACAGACATTGCGGGACTTGTGAAAGGGGCATCAAAAGGAGAAGGACTTGGAAACAAATTCTTATCACACATCCGGGAAGTCGATGCCATTGTAGAAGTCGTTCGTTGTTTCAAAGACGAAAATATCATTCATGTCGAAGGAAACGTCGATCCTATAAGAGATATAGAAATTATTAATCTAGAATTGATATTAGCAGACTTAGAAATTATTGAAAATCGAATTGACAAAATTGCTAAAAAAGCAGAAACAACAAAAGACAAAGAAGCACTAAAAGAAGTAGAGACTCTAAAAAAAGCAAAAGAAGCCTTATTGAACAACCAAGCACTACGACTTATTTCTTTTGATGAAGATGAGTTACTCCTACTAAAACCTTTCAACTTTATTACCTTAAAGCCAATCATTTATGTAGCAAACGTTCTAGAAGACGACATTGTACTTGGAGAAAATGAGTACACTAAAAAGGTCTTTGAATATGCTGGTAAAGAAAACGCAAGTGTGATTGTTATGTGTGCTAAAATAGAATCTGAACTAGCCGAATTAGAAGAAAGTGATAAGAAAGCATTCTTGCAAGACTTGGGTATTTCAAGTAGTGGGCTTGATAAATTAATCTTTGCTACTTATGAACTATTAGGATTACAAACATTCTTTACGGTTGGGAAAGACGAAGTACGAGCATGGACCTTTAAAAAAGGAACTACTGCCAAAAAATGTGCTGGCTTAATTCATAGCGATATCGAAAGAGGGTTCATCAAAGCAGAAATTATGAAATTTAATGATTTAGAAGAATTAAAAGACGAACGTAAAGTTCAAGAAGCAGGGAAGTTAAACTTAGAAGGAAAAGAATACATTATGCAAGATGGAGATATTGTTTACTTTCGTTTTAATGTATAAAACAATTTATAAAAACAAAAATAATGATATAATAAGCATATAACTTATTAAGGAGGAAATAAAAAATGAATAATAAAATAATGAGTCAATCATTTATCTGGATGTTTATAGGACTTTTAGTTACGTTTTTAACAGGGTTTGCTGTTGCTCACAACGAAGTAATGATCATAAACATCTTTAAAAACTCAATGTATTGGATACTTTGTATTGTAGAGTTAGTTTTGGTCATATTCTTATCTGCTAAAGTAAGAACAATGGGAAAAAATACAGCACGAATTTGTTTTTTACTCTATAGTTTTGTGTCAGGACTAACATTTTCGTCAGTATTTGTTATCTATAAACTAACTTCAATACTTTATGTTTTCTTACTAGCAGCAGTCATATTTCTGATTTTTGGTTTAATTGGTTATTTCACCAAATTAGACTTAACCAAAATAGGAACGTATTTAATGATGGCCTTACTAGCAGTAATCATTTGTTTTATAGTCAATATCTTTGTTGTAAACGAAACATTTGATATGATAACTTCTATTATTTGCATTTTAATATTTATAGGGTTCACGGCTTATGATGTACAAAAAATAAAAAATTTAGCAGACGATGGAGATGTTCCAGAAGAAAACTTAGCCATTGTAAGTGCATTAAATCTATATTTAGACTA
>CAMUBM010000038.1 GCA_947087145.1 uncultured Mycoplasmatota bacterium | reverse complement strand
TACCTCCTACTTACTAGAATACTCTTTTTAGAATTTATGAAACACCTCTTCAAGGTAGAGTTTTCTTTTCTAATCATTTGTAACATCTCCGCTGCCACTAATAGGGATAGACTCTCCCAAATAGGTTGGTTTTGGTTTTAGGATACATTTCAAAAGGTCTTTGCCTCTTGCCACTATTTCTCTTAATTCTCGTTTAGATTGTCCTGCATAGGTTCTTATATCAGCAGGAACTCCTACTGCTTCTATTCCTAACTTGTTTGCAATATACAAAGAACGATACAAATGGTATTTTTGCGTGACTATGATTATTTTTTTTACTCCAAAAATTTCTTTTGCTCGGTAGAGACTTTCATAGGTCGAAAAACCAGCATGGTCCATAAAAATATTTTCGGAAGGAATTCCTTTTTCTTTGACAAAATTTTTCATGAGGTTTACTTCGTCGTAGTCTTTTCTTCCATGGTCTCCACTCATAATAATTTTTTGCGATGCTCCTTCTTCATATAAAGAAATAGCTGTTAAGAGCCTATCTTCAAGCATTGGACTTGGCCTGTCGCCCCATATGCCTGCTCCTAAAACTAAAATGGCATCATAATTTTCTTCTATTGTATTTTGCACTATTTGTTTTTTTGTTGTTTGTTTCACCAAAATATTGATAGAAAATAAAATGAATATTCCCAAGATAAGAAGAATGCCTAATACTTTTCCCACTTTTTTTATTTTTTCTTTCATATCTTTCCTTTGCTCCTTTATAAGAAATTTTCTATCCATTTTATGTATGCCTCAAAAAAATTTGTTTCTTTGTTTTTCTCTATTACTTTTTTGGCAAGAGTGATGTTATCTGTAATAATATTGTCTACTTTTAAATCTATCATTTTTTGCATGGTTTCTTCGCTATTAATAGTCCAAGCATAAATCTGTTTATTTTCTTGGTGAATTTTATTTACTAAGTTTTCTGTAATACTGGATGCTTCAATGCTAAAATGATCTGCTGCCTCTAATTTTGTAATGTCTCCATAGGCAAAACTCATGACATACAAAGTAGTGATTTCTTTATTAATTTTTTTACTATTTTCTAAAACGGAGTAATTTTGAGAAGCAAGGACACAATTTTTTTCATATTTGGCTTCTTTGATAAGTTCTATGACTTTTTTTTCAAAATCTTTTTCTTTTCCTGTTGGTTTCAATTCAATATTAAGTTTGATGTTATTTTCTTTGGCAAATGTTACTACTTCTTCTAGCAAGGGAATTTTTTCGTTTTTAAATTCTTCCTTCATGAAACTGCCAGCATCTAGATTTTTTATTTCTTCATAAGTCAATTCCCAAACATGTTTATTTACTCCTGTGGTTCTTTTTAAGTTGCTATCATGTATCACAATGATTTTTCCCTCTTTTGTTTCTTGTACATCGAGTTCTATCCAATCAGCGTCCATTTCTTTTGCACCTTTAAAGGCACGCATCGTATTTTCTGGGTATTCTTTGGAAGCACCGCGATGAGCAGTTATTTCAATGTTTGTTTCTGTTTTTGGCAAAACAATTTGTCCATCATAAATACGATACATAAAAATAGTTCCCACTAGAAGTGCAAGGATACATATTAGCACAATTCCCTTTTTAATTTTTTTATTTTCTTGTGTTGTATCTTTCTTTTCTCCTGCAATATGTTTGATTTTTTCTTTCTTTTCTTCTTTATGAAAATAGTACATTACACTTATACCTGCATAACTAATCGGCGTTGCAAGCACTGCTACTAAAAGAGAGGTTATTGTAATGAACGAAGCAATAAACGTTGTGGTAAAACTTTTTAGTAATAATTCGTAGGGAAAAGCATTATTGATAAAAAGGAGAATGGTAATTCCCAAGAGCAAAAAGAAAATATAGAGAAAAACATTCACAAGTTGAATGAATATCAAGGTAAAACCATCTTTTAAGTGCTTATGCTTACCTAATTCTTTGCTCTTTTTTCTTGCTTCTTTAAAGTTACAATTTTCAAGAACAAAGTAATGTATGGAATACATCCAATGTAATAAAATGATTGTCAAAATACAAAGAAGAAAAATCATAAGAGGAAGTAAAACTTTATTTTTTATAATATATTCTAGAATAAATTCTGGAATGGATAGAGAAGAAATAAAATTGGAAGAAATTCCTATAGGTAGAAAAGGAATTAAAAATAAAACTAAAAAGGCAATTGGAAGATTTTGTAGATGAATGATATTCCGACATTTTTTTAAAGAAAAATGAATTGCTGTAGTCATTTTTATTTTTTGTTTTTGATAAGAACTATCTAAAATAACGATAAGGGTGGTAATATCAAAAACTGTATAAGCAGTCATTAAAAGGATTAGTAGTAAGATTAAAAAAAATGTGAGAGGGTGCAGAAAAAAGGAAGGAATATTTTCTAGGGTCAAGTACTGGTACCCTCTTATTTGCATTATCCAATTAAAAATTCTTAAAAAGAAAGGCGTACATAAAAAAATCGTACAAATTTTAAATAGGAGTTCAAATAGAACTAAAGTTTTTAAGTTGTATTTTATCATTTCTATTACTTTTGTTATCTTTTTCATGTTTTTCTCCTTTTTGGTCTTTTATATGGAAAAAGCAAATCTCCTATTTGATTTGCCTCTTCTTGTTCTTTATTTATGGTTGTTCTTTTTGCGTTTCTATCGGTTTCTTTTCTGTTGTTTTCTTTAAGGTAAATTCTAAAACATAGGCGACTATTCCTATGCCTATTAAAACGTAGCCATAATTAGCTAAAGCTTCTGTATTGAATGCAAATAGATTTTCGTTATCCAATGTTTTTAGTAGTTTATCAATAGATAAAGGAATAACAAAACCAATAAATAATCCTACAATCAAGGAAGACCCCCCTAAGTTAGAAAGCCATTTATAGGCACTCTTTTTTAGTAAAGCAATAAAAAGTAAATCTAGAAGAATGACTCCACATAGCATCACTTTAAAAGTTGGACCCATGACAAATTGGTATATTTTTATTTCTTCTTTGATTTGTTCTGGCAGATTTTGTTTGGCTTCGGCTAGAGTTTCATTTAAAAGTGTATTGACTTCTTCCATAGAAACCATATCAAGTAGTTCTTCTTTTTCTGCTGGAGTAATGGTTATTCCGTATTCTTTTAGAATTTTTTCTCCTTCGTCGACCAAAGTATTCAAGTCTTCGGTGATATTGATTTTTAACTCTTCTTCACTTCCTAAAATTTCAATGACTTGATCAAAATAGGTATTCATGATGTCTTGTATGGTTTCGTTTTTTTCGATTGTCTCTTTTATTTTTTGGATTGCTTCTTCGTCTACCTCACTATTTTGCTCTTGCATCGTATTTATAAATTGATGAGTCATTTCTCTTTTTATCATTTGGTCTGCTGTATTTATTAACATCGTTTTAAAACTTAATACAATACCTAGTGCAATTAATAAAAAAGTCAATGCAATGGTTAATAGTCCTCTTAAAAATTTTTTCATACAACTCACTTCTCTTTGTTTCATTATAGCATGGCTTTTTTTCTTTTTAAAAGAAAAAATCAATCGTTTGACGATTGACTTCGTTTTATTTTATTTCGATTTGTTTTCTTGTTTCTTCTTCTATTTCTTCTTTTTTAGGAATTTCTACTTTCAATATTCCTTCTTTAAACTCTGCCTGGATATCTTCTTCGGTAATGCGGTCCCCCACATAGAAACTACGAGAGCATTCTCCATAAAATCTTTCTTGACGTAAATATTTTTCTTCTTCTTGGTTTTCATTTTGTTCTATTTTGGCATGAATTTCTAAATACCCATTTTTTAAAGACATATCAATATTTTCTTTGTTAAATCCTGGTAAATCCATAGCAATTTCATAATGATCTTTCTTTTCTAAAATATCTGTTTTCATTAAATTGCGTTCTTTTTTTGTGAAAAAATCATCGTCAAAAAAGTTATCAAATAAATCAAAGTTGTTTTTTCTAGGTACTAACATCATATCCATCATCTTCCTTTCAAAGGCATCTTTTTTTGATACCTAAAATATAATCTCAATACCTGTAATATTTTTTATTACAATTCTGTTATACTACTTATTTTAGCACTTGTCAATATTAAGTGCTAATTTTATTTTTTTAATAAGGAAACAAGTTTATTTCTTTGTTTCCTATTCTTATTTTATCCTTCTTTTTCTATTTTATACATCTTTTTTATTTTTTGTTTTCTTTGGTAGATTTTTACAAGTCGCTAAAACAATTTCTTTTACTTTCTCTTGATCTTCCAATTCTTTTATCCAATACATGGGTTTGGCTCCCTCGTAAGGAATTTGTTCTTCTAATCGAAATTTTGTGTTTGTCTCTACTCTCTTTATTAATAAGCGATTGTTGTAAATTCCACCGAATAAAATGGTATCATAATATAAAAGGTATTCTCCCATCATTGGTCGACACGTAATTTTGTCTAAAATACGCAATTGTTCTAAACAATAATTTTTGTAATCTTCTGCGGTTCTCATTGTTCCTCCTTTTCTTGTTTTTCTTCTTCTAGCATTTGCCTCTTGATTTTGTCAATATCAGTGAAGAATAAATTTCTTCCTTGTTTTTTCAGCGCCTATAAATACTTAAAATTATCTATAATTTCTTCTTGGTGACTATCAATCACTTTCAAAGGCGCTCCATTTACTATATGAGGATGGTCAATATATTTATTCCTCTATCATTGATTTTATCAAAAAATTCATCTTTTATGTGGTACAAATACCCTGTCTGTATTTTCATTATAACCCCCTTGTACTCTTCTTATTTTAACCTAACTAAAAAGAAAACTCTATCTTTTCGGATAAAGTTTTCAAAAAACATTTTCGTCCAGAATAATTTGTACCCCGCACCATCCAAGCGCGATTAACATTTTCTTTTTATACATTTTTTCAAATGCACTTGTATCATACACTATTTTTACTATAAAGTCAAATTATAATTGGTCTATTTATAGTATATGCAAAATTCTAGAAAAAGAAACTTACTCTATTTTCCACAACTGAAACTTCCCTGTGATTTCATTTACTTCTTCGGTTGGACCATAAATAATGGCTCCTAAATATTCTAATTCACTTTCTTCTTTTTTTAGTAAGGCTTCTGTTAGTTCGTCATCCGTTCTTGTTTCTAACATTTCTTTAGGATAATCTGCCACTAAAAGATAGGGATTTTGTTTTGCCTTTTCAATTGCAGTTTTTAATTTTCCCATTTTTACTTTGGTCGCGATAAAAGGAAATTTGCTAATGCCTAAATGTTCTATTCCTGATTTATCTTTTAATATGGGGCTTCCCATTATCTCAATTCCTGAGTATTTACCAATAGCCACTGCTAAGTGTCCTATAACATTTAATACTGTAGAAACTTCTACATTGGTTGCTAAAATAGCAACTATTTTTTTATCTTCGTAATTCATATTTTTCTCCTTCATTTTATTTTTCTTTTTAAAACAAAGGAGAGCATACATTTTCTAGAATTTCTATTTTTGCCCAAATATCTCCACCATGCATATCCCTTGGGTATCTTTCCATACACTTCACCCCAAAACTTTTTGTTTATTATGTCTTATTTTTTCGATTTTGTCTAGTCTTTTTTTCTTGCAAAACTTACCCATTGTTCTTTTAGGGAAATATGTTCTACTTCGTAGCCGTATTCTCTTACTTCTTTTTTATATTTTAAAAAGGAATGATCAATGGGAAACCCTAAGATATTCTCGATTTCTTTGTAAGTAAGTTTGTATTTTTCTTGGTTCTTTTCTTTTAAAAACAACCACAATGGTTCATATTTACTCATATTTTTTCCTCTCTACTCTATATAATCTATCATACACAATTTATACGTTTGGTCTTTATCTTCCGTAATAAAAATATCTTTTATTCCTCCATTGCCTGGCAAACTATTACAATAGGCGACATAGAATTTGGTCTTGGCTAGTTTATCGTTACTTTCAAAGAAAACAGAACCACCATCATTGGCAGCGTCTAAGACGTCCATTTTTTTTATGAGCTCGTCGATAGAAATTTTGTTTCTTTTTAAATCTTGCAGCAAATTTCTTTCTTTTTGGTGTTCGTCTAAATAGGTAATTTTATTTATAGAGGAATATACAATTCTTCCTTCACTCGTTTTTCCAATTTCATAAAACTCTCCCTTGGCACCAAAGGATACTTTTTTCGTACAGCCTGTTGTACATACTTCTAGAATAAATAAAATTAGTAGTAATTTTTTCATTCTTATGCTCCTTTCTTTTCTTCTAACTTTTTAACAAATTCTACTAAATCTTTAGCAGAGTCTTTGTTGATTACTTTCCTTTGGCTTTCTTTCATTTCTTCTTGTACTTGTTTATTTTCTCTATCATTTCTTCTATAGTACCTGCGGGTTTGCTTAGACCATTTTCTTTAAAAAAGGCAATATTGTAGTTTTCTACTCCTGTTATTGGCATGATATGAATAAGAGAACGATTTAGAATAGCAATTTCTGTACTCGTGAGTCCTCCTGGTTTAGATAAACAAATGAGACTTGCAGATATATACTCTTTTAGATTGGTAATGTAGTCTTTCACAAGCATTGTGCCCACCACAAAGTTAAGGTGATTGCTCCAAGTCCATAAGCAAACCCAAAGGGACCTATAACCAAGGAAGAATGATTTAAAAATTTATGTAGTGTTAAAAAAGTAAATAAAACTTCCATACACCAACCCACTATACTTGCTAGAATAAATAACCAAAAATAATAAAATAGATTTCTTTTTCATAAACAGTATATAACTTTTATCCTTTACTACTCTTGTTATCCATTATAGCATACTCTGTTGTTTTTTTATTTCATTTCTGCATGATGCCTTATAGCAAATAAAACATCCTATTTTATTCAAAATTAACAAAACTTACACAAAAATTAAAAAATTCTCCTGAAAAAAAGGAAATTCCCAATTCACCTTGTATATATAGAGTAGAAAGCGAGGTGATAAATTTGCAAACGGA
>CAMUBM010000037.1 GCA_947087145.1 uncultured Mycoplasmatota bacterium | reverse complement strand
ATAAAAAAAAGTAGTATAATAAAATTGAAAATCAAACCCAAAGGAAAAAATTATGAAAAAAATGAAAAAATACATCCCTTTATTATTACTACTTATCCTGATAATTTCCAATGCATTGTGGTTAAAACTTTACACCCATGAACACGAAAAATTAAAACATGCTCTTATTCCCTCTCCTGAAAGTGACTATTTTACCACGCAAAAAATCATAACGAATTATCAAGTGCAATCAGAAAATAGAAAAGAGAATATTTGGAGACCTATTTATGAAATGTCCGCCGATAATACTTCATTTTACAACACTTATTTTCGTACCGAAGAAGAATACACTCTCTTCAGAAAAGAACATACAAACAAAAAAGAGGTCCCATTACTATTGCAAAACCCTGACTACCCTAATGGCTGTGAAGCAGCAAGTATGGTTATGGTATTACAACACTTAGGAATACATATTTCCTTAAAAGATTTTATCGAAAATTACCTAGAAAAAGAAAATGTATATGAAAAAGCTGGCGAAAGATTTGGACCTGATCCTGCCATTAGTTATGCGGGTGACCCTGCTAGTGTAAATAGAGGTTGGGGCACCTTTGAACCAGTGATTTTAAAAGCAACTTTAAAAATAATGGAAAACAATTCCTTAAAAGAAAAATTTAGTATTCTAAATGGAGAAAAAGAAAAAACACCACTCTACTTCCTAGCAAGCGAGGAAATGCCAAGTGTCATTTGGGTAACTACCGACTATCATGAAGTAGAAAGCGTCTACGAATGGTTTAGTTTTGACAAACAATCGATTTACACCTATCCAAAAAACGCCCATGCTGTTGTTTTAACGGGAATGGATACAGATTATTACTATATAAATGACCCTTTAAAAGAAGAAAAAAATAAAAAAGTTCCAAAAGAACAATTAGAAAAAAGTTTTGACTCTATGGGAAGACAATTTATTACCTTCAAAAAAGTCCAATAAAAAAGAAAAGTCTATTCTTCATTTAATTCCGCTAACTTTTCTCTTATCCACACAGGTAACTTCATTTGTAATGCTTTAAAACCATCTTTCGTATCTTTAATCTTTCCATACTTTGGAACCAACTTATAATTGATATTTTTAATAGACAGCTTTAAATGTTTACTCCCTTCCTCTACTTCCACAACTTCACATAAAATAGACTCTCCAACCGAAACATAATCTGCTATATTTTTAACAAAATAATTCGATATTTCTGAAATATGAATTAAACCAGTATACTCTTCATTATAGCGTACAAATATCCCATATCCTGCGATACCAGTGACCACAACTTCTAGGATATCTCCAACTTGTAATTGAGCCATAACTTCACTCCAATCAAGTACCATTATACCATTTCTACGAAATATTTGTTATAATACTTGAAAGGTGATACACATGGAAGACAAAAAAGAAAAGGAAGTAGAAAACAAAATAAAAGAAATGATTGAAGAAATACGTCCTTATCTCAACATGGATGGTGGAGATATTGAATTCATAAAATACGAAGATAAATACGTTTACGTAAAATTAAAAGGCCACTGCATCGATTGCTTAGGACAAGATTTTACCTTAAAAAACTATATTTTAGTGATGCTACAACAAGAAATAGAAGAAATTGAAGGAATTATAAATGTAGATTTATAGTTCTTTTTTATTGACAAGCCAGTTTACACTTTCAATGGGGGCATACTGACTTAGCACAATATACATATCTTTTAAAAATACTTCATACGCATCCACTTTGTTAATAATAGGGAGCAACGCTTTTTCCTCCTCTTCTCCCTCCATCACTTTCTCATAAATATCAAAATAAAAAGAAGGATACATGAGTCTTGCATACAAAAGTTGATAACCATAAATATCTAATTTTCTCCGTTTTAAATAGGCATTTACTTCAATAAACAAATCTTCATAAGAAGAAAAAAACAAAGACTTAAAATAAGAAGCAATATCTCTTACTTCAATATCCAAAATATAATTTAATGGATTAAAATAATTTATTTGTAAGTTAGGAAAAGCAATTCTTTTTCGTTGTAAAGTAACTTTTTCATTGACATTTTTTTTATACTTTTTTGTCGTATTATTAACATAAGCAATAGCATTTTCTGCAAGTCCTACATAATAAGAAAAACTATTTAAAATAATTGGTTTATCTTTTCCAAGTTGACCCACTTGGTACTCAAAATAATCAATTTTAGAACTCCAAAGACTCGCCCACTCATTCCGATACAAAACACTTTTTTTACTTTGTACCACTAACTTATCCGCCAAATCTACCATATCTAAAACATTGTACTCTTGCTCTATTGGAGAAACTAGCTCCAACAAAACGTACTTCTTATTATCATATATAGATACAAAAGAATTTCGATTATTAATCACAAACCGAGAAGTAGGTAGTCCTTTATTTATTAATTCTTGATTTAAAGTAACCAGTTCTTGTAATTCCTCTTCACTTCGAACATAAGTCACCAACATAAATTTGCGATCATTAAAAACAAAAGAAGGACATTTCTCTTCCTCATTGATACTAACCCCTCTCATATTGTAAAAGTTTTTCAATAGTTCTTTCATAGCAATCACTTAATAAAATGTATGAAAAAAGCTTAAGCATTATGCTTAAGCTGCTCTTGTTAAAGTTGGTTCTTCTTCATTTTGAGAATTCATCATTCTTTGGGCATTTTCGAAGGTTTGCCTGGAAATTGCATCCCTTCCTTGAATTTGCTGATAATTTTCATGAGAAACATTCTTAACGTTTTCACTTGTTTTAGTAGCTACTTCCATTGCAGACTCTATTTGTTTATAAGCATTTTCAAACAGCTCATGAGCAGATTTCATTTTTTCTGTTGCCTCTTTCATCTGAGCAATAGATTTTTCAAAACTTTCCATATAAGTAGCCTCCACTGCAGAGGTTTCATGTTTTTCATTTTGAGTTACATCACTTATAACAGGAGCCTCAGAAGCCACACTAGTGAAAGGAACAACATTATCTATTTTGGGTGCATCCATAATTGGTGGCATATCTTTTACTTCGTTTAACATTCCAGTGGGAGTCTTTATTACTTCCATAATTTTAGATGGTTCTTCGGATTTAATAGAAGAATTTATATCCATTGGTGGAAAAGGAGTAGGTTCTGGAACAACAATTGGCTCAGGAATTGGAGTAGGTTCAGGCATAGGTGCTGAAACTGGAGTTGGTTCAATCTTAGGAGTATCTATACTTGGAGTTTCATTTTGAATAACTTCTTGTACAGGCATTTCTGTATAAATCATATTATTAATATTAATTGGTTCATTTTGAATATCTTCCATTTTGGGAATTTCACTACTCATATCAACAATAGAATTATCCGGAATACTTGCTTCCATCATACCACTAGAAATATTTTGAACATTCACATTAACTTCTTCTTTGGGAAGTATAGTAGCAACTGATTCTACTTTAGGAGAACGTAATGCTTGTAAAGCTTTTTGATAATTTCCCTTAATATTTAAATAATTTGCTTCGCGTAAAGCCAAAGGATGCCCAATTTTATTATCTTCTCTACTAATGTTTACAAGAATTGTTTCTTCTGGATTTTCCATATTGATATATTCTTCTAAAGGAAGTTGATCTCTTAAACAAGCAACAAGATTTCCTTTTTCATTTTGCCAATCTTCTCCATCGGGAACCGCTTGGTAAGTTCCAGTTGCATTATCATAAATCACTTGTACAACTTTATTTTCACCATCTAATTCACCAAATTCTAAAACGATACTTTTTCTACCCTCTTTATTATAAGCAGTAACAACATCGGCTTTTTTTACAACTTCATTTCCATTTACATCTTTATATTTTATATTTATATTTGGCATAACAATTCCTCGCTATTCTATAAAAAATTATAACAAATAAAAAAAGTTATTGCAAGGACTTAACCCTTGAAATAACAAAATGACGACAACCAAATGCACAGTACTTTGAAATATAACTATCCAATGTAGCAATATCATTCATTGGTTTAAAATTCTTATTCTCTTTATTATTAAAGCCTTTCAAACGCAATTTCCCGTAAGAATAGTCACCTAAAATGAAATCAAAACTTTCAAAATAATCTGTAAATCGTTCTTCTAGCTCTTCTACATTTAACGCCTCTTTTTCATTTTTTAGGACAGTATACTTGACACCTTTTAACAAAATATCCATATTTACCTCATAAATTGAATGCCAACAAGAACAACAAGCATTAAACCGGTAGCAATCACACTCATTAAAAGTAACAAATCTACATAACCATTCCCACTTGTAATCGTATTACCATACTTTTTATAATAACGAATAGCTTCATCCAAACGTCCTCGTTTATTCAAATCATTATCCTTAATCCGAAAAAAATGATACACTTTATTATTAATATTCTCAATCTCTTCGTCTTTCAAATGCATGACTTGGGCCGCATTGAAACCTGCTAACTGATACGCTTCTGCACTTAATGCGACATCCTTAAACTCCGTAAAAGTAAAATTATGTTTTACTTCAAACAACTTATTGTTCAAATAATAAAGCAAAATATCTGAATTCGGAGTATATTTCATATAAAGTTCATTCTTATAAGAGTTCGCATCATTTTTTAAATACAACAAACTTTTAAATTGATTAACCTCTTCTTCTGTTACATCGACACTTTTTTTACGTAAAGCAAACAAGTCAATTAAAGTTTTTTCAATACTCACAAAAAGTTCTCTCTCCATAGTTTCATTTTCAGAATTTTGAAAAAAAGCAAGCATCTGTCTTTTAAATTCCTCAAGAACTTCTCCACTACATCCAAATTTTTTCAAATTCGTATCAAAACCTACCACATTATTGGTTCGATAAGGATTAACTATATCTAACTCCCCATAAATCAAAACCAAAGTACGAATAACAACAACCAAAAAAGAATGAAATTCTCCTCTGTCTGGTCGCTCCTTAAATTTTATATAATCAGCAATTGCCTTAGAAATTGCTTCATTTACAAATACATTACCTTCCATACGCCTCACCTAGTATAAGTATAACACACATTTTATTCGATAGGAACATTTAAAATATTACTTTTTGCTTCCAAGGCTCCTCCATAGTATTCTGGAACAATTCCTTGAATAATTTTAGAAGCAATCAAAATATTGTATTCATGATGGATTTCCTTTCTCTGCGTTGGAGCAATAAACTCATTCGTTATAAAGCAATCAATATAAATAGACACCAAAGCATTATTAATGCCATAATCTTCAATCTTCGTTCGTATACTACTTGCTACATACCCCATATAACTTACTTTTACTGGAATACGAGGACCTAAATTTGCCATATAGATCCCACTGCTGGCTAACCCCATCGGCAAAGACAAAACAATACTATCTAAAGAACTACTCAAATCTTCGTTATAATAATGCAAAATCGTATTCCGCACCCCCTCATCTTCTAAACTCTTTTGCAAATACTGCGTAATCACCGAAAGTGCTTTATACACATTTTCCAAACGAAAATCAACAGTAATAATTTCTTCCTTACTATTTTTTACAATCGAAATCACATCATTTAAATCTACGGTCTTATAAACATCTTTTACACGATAATTCGTGAGTATTGTCTCATTCAATTTATTAATACTAGCCTCTGCAACAGTTAATAATTGAGGAGTAATTTTTTTATTAAATCGAAAAAAGAAAACAAATCCCAAAACAAAAATCACACAAAAAAGAAGTCCAATCGTTTGAAACTTTGATAAAATAATCGTATGTCTTTTATGCAATTTCGTTCTCATATTACAATATATATAGAAGAAAAAGAAAAAAAAGAAGCATAACTTCTCTAAAACCACTGTAAATCAAAAATATGATTGGCTAAAAATACAATACCACCAATGAGAGCCAAAGCAACCAACACGAGAAGAATACGAATCATGATTTTATTAGACTCCATATCCTCTTTTAAATCATTAAAATCGTCAAAATCACTTTTCGTAAAAGACATCGAATTCGTATAGAACGTTTTATCTATCTCCTTTTTTACTTCCTCTTTTACAGTATCCTTAACTGTCTCTTTTACTGCACTCGTAACAGTATCTTTTATTTCTTTTCGTTTATCAATCTCTTCTTTCACACCATCCAAAACCACTGTATTATCACTTCCCTTTAAATCCGTAAGAATATCCAAAGGGTTCATTTCTCTTGTCATTTCCTTTTCGGTAATGGTATTAATAAGATGCATCAAATCATCTTTACTACTCGTTACTTTACTTTCTGGTTCTTCTTCGTCTTCCAAATGTAAACCTTTTAAAATATCGTATTGCGTATCCCGAATTTTTTTCAAACGCTCTCTTTCATAATCTACATCTTTATCTAATTTAGCCTTTTCCAATATGGCATTGATGTTATATTCTTTTGTCTCCTCCTCTTCACTATCTCTATATTTTTCCTCTTCCTCTTCATAATCCATTTCACGAATTAAAGGCCTAGAAGTTCTTTTATTCTTTTGTTCTGTAGGGTATTTTTTTTCTAAAAGTTCTCTTATTTTTTCAATATCGATATTGTTATCGCTTTCTCCAATAACATGGGCATTACTTGCAACAGGAACATCTTCAAAATCGTCATGAATAATTTCTTGATACAATTCCTCATTTTTCTGTGACCTGGAGCCATAAAATTCAGGATTATCTCGGTACTTATCCATTCTAGAACTCATATGCTTCACCTACGCTATCATGAGTATAATACCATAAATTTTACACATTTTAAAGTTCTATAATTGATTTTTGAAAGAGACATTCGTATAATTTAATATAAGGAGATGAAAAAATGAAACAAATCAATGTAATAAAAGAAAATTGCATCGGCTGTGGAGCTTGTGTAGCTATTGATCCCGAACATTTTGAGTTCGACGACGATGGAAAATCAAGTGTAATTACTCCCTACTTTGACAGTTTTAAATAGAAATATGAATCTAGGCTAGGTAAAATCTA
>CAMUBM010000036.1 GCA_947087145.1 uncultured Mycoplasmatota bacterium | reverse complement strand
CACCATAAGAAACAGCTTTTAAAGTACTCTGCCCTTCCACTAAAGAATTATGATAACTCTTTCCACCAGCACTCACTCCCATACTAACCGTCGCCGCAGTTTGAGCCATTTCTGCTCCCGCAACAGGAGACAAAGCCAAACTAATAGCAATACTAGGAAGCATATTGCCAATACTCTGACTAATTTCATAATTGTTATCCAAAAGATTATTATAATTCGAATTATTTTGCAAAGCCTCTAAAATATACATACTTTCATACTCATCAGAAGTATAAATATCGCTTGATTTAAACCAAGCAGCAATTCCTTCAAAAAAAGACTCTGCTCCATCAGTTAAACCTTTTCCACCAGTCTTCAAGTGATTCCCAACCGCGTCTAGAGGATTTTCTTCCTCTTCCAAATGTTCCAAAAACTTTTCTGCTTTTGCTTTTCCATTTACTTGATTAATCGTACTTTCCATTTTCTCCAAATAAGTAGTAGCACTATCTAAACCCTCTGTTTCATACAAATAATTGTACATTTTAGATAATTCTGGAGCATATTTAGAAGCATTCGATAAAGCTTCCAACTTATCTTGTCGATCGATTTTAATATTGTATCTAGAATAAAAATTAGTTAATGTCTCAAACTTTTGTAAAGGACTCATATTTACACTCTTATCATTTACATCCTGTAAAGTAAATGTTTTAGCATTATCATATTGTTGATAACTTTCTAAATAAGGCATAAAAGTATAAATAGCACATTCTTTTAACTCTTCTGTTTTACGAATTGCTTGTCCAAGGATATTTTTATCATTCTTCAAGTTATCCACATAATTTTTATATTCTTGATAACTATTAAACTTTGTCTTCTCTTTGACAACTGCGTTCATTCGCTCCAAAGAAGAACTTTTTTCTACCCCACTGATCAAACTAGCATCATCCGGAAAATTAGCCTCCAAAAAATTAGCACCTTGAATATAAGGTTCTACGCGACTTAATTCCTCTAACTCTTCACTTATACTCACTAATGCCTTATTATACTCTTCTAGCTCTTGTTCACATTTGTCTTTATAGGTATCAACTGATAAATGGTATTCTTCTTTACTTATTTTTTGTATTTCAAAAGAAGAAGTAATATTATCCAAGTTTAAATCCATACTCTCTGTCGTAACTTCATTCGTTTTAATTTTTGATAGTTCTGATGCACCAATGTTAGTAACTACATTTTTATCCACATTTGCTTTAAAATGATTCGCTAAATGATTTGCTACATTTTTAGCAACACCTGTATTAATTTTATTAATCTCACTCATAACTACCTCCATGTAATAAATCCTATTTATTTTTTTCTTAATATAAAGGCTAGAAAGTGGGGAAAACAGTAGATTTTACATTTCCCCAAACCCTATTGTTCTAGCCTGAGAAAACAAAAGAAGTTCTGTTCCATTTCGAATATCCGTATTGATTACTTGTTCATTGTTACTATAAATACGATTACTATCCTTGTTCATAAGTACATAACGAGCATCACTTTCTATAGGAATAGTACACAAATCACTTACAGATTTTAATAACAATTTTTCTATTTTCCAAATAAGTTCATTCACGGGAATAAACAAATCAAAATCAGCATCCAACTCTGGTACAAGTACATGCACCAAAACCTTATTCTTCATTTTCTTCCTCCTTAGTAAACAAATCAACAAATTTTACAAGTGTACCCATATTTTCACTCACTATATATCCCATATCCGTTTTATAATCCGCCATCATTTCCTTAGTAATATTAGATAGACGAAATAAATTTTGTTCAGCAAGTCCTCTACCAATCCAAATACCATCATTCGTAGAAAAACTACTCGTAAACCAAGCTTCAAAAGCATAAGTTTTTAACTTTGGCGCATCATCAACAGCAATACAAGAAAAATACTCATATTCTTTCATAACTTGAAACAAATTGGTAAGAACACTTTTATCTTCTAACTTATCCACAAATTTACTAAATCCATAAATGAGTAAAACTCCTCGGCCTTCACTCTTCACTTCAATTAAATTTTTTATGTAAAGAATAATTTGAGAAATAACCTCACTAAAATTTTCCGTATAATAATTAGGATATTGCATCTTATCTAAAGAAAGACTCTTTAATGGATCAACGACTAAAACATTCGTATTTGAAAGCAAACGGAAAAGATACAAAATACTTTTGACAAACTTCTCCGTATTGGATAACTTATTAGAAGCAATGAGATTTCCCGTATTCATTGAAAAATCCATTGTAACAATTTCAAGTTCCTTCTTACTAATTCCCACTGGAAAATGACTTAATGACTTTAACTCTTCCTTAATATCCCCCAAACGAACAATTTCTGGAAGTGTCGGAATTTTTTTCGCAATCCGTTCGTTCTTCTTATTTTGTTCTTCTATAAACACAGGCAAATATTCACTGGCCTCTTCCTCTGTCTTCTTTATAGCACAAACCTGAAATTCATGCAAACCATCATTGTTGATGACTCCTCGTCCTAAAATGTCTCTTGGCATAATTTTAGTACGCACCCCAAAAACAGAAATATAATCGCTGGTATCCTTTAACTTAAAAGCATACATATTTTTACAGCTTTGTGTAATTTTACTAGGAACGGAATTAATCGCAGCGGCAGTAAAAACAAACACAATTCCTAAACGTTCAGAGTCACGAACAAGTTCGGGCATCTCTTCATATATTTCTGGATAATTTTCATACAAAGAATCATAATTATTGATAATCACTACCTTTAAAGGCTTTTTCTCCTGACTTACTTTCAAATAATTTTGATAACTTCCTCCATAATCAGCAAAAGCTTTCTTTCGTTTTTGTAAATCTTCCCGAATTAACTTTAATAAATTATAAAACTTTTCGTCTTCTCCAGCAAATACAATGCCTCCTACATGAAGTAAATTTTGGTACTTTCGTAAAGCCTCAGAACCATAATCAATAATATAGAAATTCACTTCATCGGTAGAATGGTTTTTACAACAAGAATAAATAAGCGTATCCAAAAACATTTCTCTTTCCTTACCGTCATTACCATACACGATAGTATTTCCAGACTCTAGCATAGGATAAGTAACAATTCCTTGCTCTTGACGTTCCGGTGCATCAAACTCTCCAAGGATAGCTGTGACATGATAAGGAATAGGAACAATACCATACTTACTCTCCAAATCACTCTCTACCAACACCTCAGGAATATTCGGAAGCCACAAACGATTCGCTTGTTTTCCGGTTGCACGAGCAATCGAAATAATCTGGTCCAGAATCGCTGCAAGTTGCTCTCCCTGTGCCTCTACTTTTATATTGTTAGAAGCTTGAATACTTTTATAAACTTCTCCGCAATTTGTTATAAAATTCAAACTCTTATCCACTTGTTTAATGACTTTGTCGCTTGGATAATACTTAGCTCCACACCATGCAGATTGACCCAAAGCAAAATATTCGTCATACCCCACTTGTAAATAAAATCTTCCCGTTTGTTTAATCGCTGCTGCCTCCGGTCTCTTTAACATTTCCTTACTATCAGACTCATCCTGTACTTTTAAACAAACACGAAATTTCGTATTAGACCAAATTTGATCATTGACAACACCACTTGGCTTTTGAGTAGCAAGAATTAAATGAACTCCTAAACTACGTCCAATACGAGCAACACTTATCAAATTGTCCATAAAATCAGGTTGTTGTGCCTTTAATTCAGCAAACTCATCACAAATAATAAATAAATGTGGCACCGCTTCTTGTAATTTTCCCTCTTTAAAATACGTCTGGTACTTATAAATATCAATGGTACTTTCTCCAAGGTAATCTCTTGCTTCATTAAATACCTGCTGACGACGTTTTACTTCACTATCAATACTTACAAGAGTCCGATCCATCTCTGCTTTATCTAAATTAGTAATCGTTCCAGAAAGATGCGGCAAACTCTTACCAGTAGCTTGATTTTCAAAAGCAAAAGCAAGTCCTCCTCCTTTATAATCAATTAAAATAAAAGATACATCATCTGGACTATAATTCATAGCCATCGATAAAATATAAGTAATAATAAACTCAGATTTACCAGAACCCGTCATACCTGCAATCAGTCCATGCGGTCCATGCGCCTTTTCATGCAAATCCAAATACATCAAATCCCCATGAGCATCTACACCAATTTCAGCACGCAAACTACTCGTAGCATCATTCGAATTCCAACGATTTAAAATATTCAAACCATCGACTTTTCCAACCCGTTCCATCTCCAAAAAAGAAATTGCATTGGGTAGCTCATTAAAGCCCTCCTCAAACTCAATAGGAACATTCGCCATATTCTTAGCAATTGGAAACATAGGAAGATTATAATGAATTTCTTCTTTAAAAAACATTTGTACTTGCTCATCATAAGAATTCTTTAACACCTTAGAAGAAGCCCCATCCAAAGAAATAAAATTATTACACTTACTAGGAAGTTTTCCCATCCTATTTTCTAAAATAAGCAAACTAAAGCCTAAATCATCATCGATTTCAGTAAGTTCCTTAATACTATCATTTTGATAAATCGAATCCCATTCGTCAATCACTAAAATATAATGAGGTTTATGAGGAGGGGTTGCTTCTTTAGACTTACGCATCTGTAACATTGTACTTATGTAAACAGCAAGTTTTTTAGCATCTTCTTTACAAGTAGAAACAAAACGAAAATCCCGTTCATTCGAAAAACTATGAGGAAGATACTTTAAAAACTTCCATTCTTCTTTTCTGGCTTCGTTCGTAAACAACACAATTTTCACATCTTCATAACTATAAAAAGTCATAATCTGTAAAAGCAAATTTTGGGCAAAATAAATAGACTTTTCATGCGTTCCCATAATCGCTGTTATTTTATTTTCATACAAAGAATACCCGAGTGGAACATTCTCAATATACTCGAATTCTCTTACCAAATCGTCTGCACGATCTTTTAATTCATTTTCTTCAATCGTAAATCCTTCCTCTGGATAAGAAATCTTAACATCCAAAAACTCACGTCCAATCCCAAGACGAACCACTAAAAAATCACTTTGGTCCAATCTTTTATCCCAAAAATGAATATTTTTATTTTGGATAATTTGTAAACAATCTTCCAAAGGAATTAAATTTTCATACAAAATAATTTTTTGTTGTTCTCTTTCCTTTTCGAGTTCCAAACGTTTTTCATTTAAATATTTCGTATACTTTTCTTTAATTTCCAAAGCAAGTCGCTTCTTCTGACGACGATTATACCACTGTGTTAAAAGAGGCCACAAAAGCATTGAAACAAACATAACACTACTCGTTACAAGCTGCGCCCAAGAATTTTTGAATGTTGTCTCCCCATTTTGAAGACGTATGAAAGTATTGGCAAACATCGTTAAAGAAGTAATTCCCATTGTAAGCATTGGACCAATGACTAAAAATAAAGGCATTTCCCCTTGCGAATTATTCCGTGGCGGCGTGCTAAAAGAAATTTCTTTCGTAGTAATGACACGACGAAGACGAGGAGACTTCGAATAATAGTCCTCTTTTTGATACAAATCTACATCTTTTACTTCTCTATTTTCTGGAACTTCTGCATCAGGGAAAACAAAAGGCTTTAAGATACCCCCTCCCCGAGCAGAAATCGTCACATTTGGCATAATAGTAAATAAAAGTACATTTTTTAAAAACAGGATCGTAAGTCCATAAACTTCAAGTTCATCTCCAAAAAAGAGTTGGCAAAAGTTTTTATCTAAAAATTTACGATTAACATAAACAGTAGGAAGTCCTGTCTTGGTGAAAGTAAGTTGATTATTAGAATGAGTAAATGTTAACGTTAATCCATTCAAATAATTCGTAGAATAACAAATTGTACTACTGCTCGTATTTCCAAGTGTAAAACTAGCTTGTTCCCCATAAGTATAAGCACACATTCCTGTAAACGAAAGAGGACTTACATAAATGGTATACTTTACTTTATTTTTTTCTAAAGTATAAAATTGATTAGGAGTAAGAATAATTTCTTTTACGTAACTATTTTTATCCGCTAAAGAAACCTCACTTGTACTTAACAATACCCACTTTCCATTACGTGCTTCAATATGAATCAGTTTACTTTCTTCCTCTTCATTTGCATCAAATGAAAATTGCCCAGAGACAATATATGGTAATTTAAATTTTAAAATCTTATCCGGTAAGTATAAAGTAATTTTCATTAGTATCACCCTTATTATAATCAAGTATATCACATAAATTCCTTTATTTTTATGAAATTTGCCATAAGATTTTATGAAAATAACAAAAATATGGTATACTAATAAATGAAAAGGTGATAAATATGTCTGAAATCCAAAAAATAAAAAACAATGTAAAAACGGATATCCATATCCTACCCGCTGGAAAAATTATAAATAATGGAGCCATTGTAGGGAGCATAGACTCCCAAGTTGCAAAAACGGTAGAAGAAGTAAACATAACTCCCATGCCAACTGAAACAGAAACAGTAACAGTCGAACCAGTACCTACAAATGTAGAAAATCAATTAGCATCAGTATCTCCTCAAGCTCCTCTAGAAAATGCAGAACGAAGTTTTAATGGAACGCCATTACAATACGATGCTGCTTATGAAGTTTCTGATGTTCGTTTAACCAAAAGGGCTGGAAGAATTAATTTTGATAACCACCAAGAAACTTATTATTCTGAAAAAGTATTACCAGGTGGAGGCTTAGACATTCCCGGTAGACATGTAGCACAAGATGGAACAATAAGAGACGAATTAGGTTATATTTGTGTTGCTGCAAATGAAAGTTATTTACCAAAAGGCTCTACAGTAATGACATCATTAGGACCAGCAAAAGTATATGATACAGGCCCAGAAGTGGGAGTTGTAGATATATACGTTTCTTGGTAACAAAATAAACATAAAATGAAAATTTATTAAAGTGTTAACCAAACACTTTTTTATTTTTATTAATAAAAACGCCAATACGCAAAAAAAATATATGCATACAATACAGCAGGTGACAAATATGTTTTTACTAATAAATTCTATCGTAGC
>CAMUBM010000035.1 GCA_947087145.1 uncultured Mycoplasmatota bacterium | reverse complement strand
ATATTGCCGAAAATAATGCTGAGAGAAATATTGCAATGTATATGAATGATTGGAAAAACGAAGTGGAAAATGCATTTAGGAATAATTTCTGGACCCTCAAGAAGAAATGACTACCCAAATGGCGATGTTGTAATCAATAACACAGCATTATTTTATACAAATAAGTACACTGGTGAACTAAAATGGGACAAAGAATCTAAAAAAATGGAATTCTTTGCGAAAGATAAACTACCAGTAAATCAAAACGATCCTGACTTAATCGATATATATATAAAAAAGACAAAAGAAGATTTTAAATAAATAGAGAGTTCTTCTTTTTTATTTTAGAGAAAATATTTGCTATAATAAAAACAGAATACAAGTGGAGGACACAATGAAAAAGAATATATTGTTGATAACAATACTACTATTATTACCAAATGTTGTTTTTGCAAGAGAGATTACCAAAGAAAGTACTATAGAAATAAACAATAAAGCAAATAACAAAATCACAGATAATAACGAAAATACCTTTATTACCATAAATCCATCAGAAAAGATAACCATCACAAGTAACGAAAATATCCATGGGATTTATATTTTATACGAACGACAAAGCAGTTTAGGAACTATAACAAATCAAGAAAAAAATGCTTCCATTGGAACAAATAATTTTTTACATGAATATGTAAATGTAGAAGAACAAATTGGTGCATCTTCTGAAATAACCATAGAATACCAAAATAGTGTTAAAATAGCAGAAATCTATGTACTAAGTGAAGGTGAATTACCCGATTTTGTAGAACAATGGAACCCGCCTTGCGAAGAAGCAGATCTCCTTCTTTTTTCTACACATAGTGACGACGAACAATTATTTTTTTTGGGTTTACTTCCCACGTATGTTGCTCAAGGAAAGAAAGTACAAGTCGTTTATTTTACCAACCACTACGATAACCCTAAACGATTACATGAACAACTGCATGGCTTATACACCGTAGGTATTACTTCTTACCCGATAATAGGAATTGTCCCTGATGCTTATTCCGAGTCTTTAGAAGGAGCCATTAAAAATTTACAAAAAGCCGAGTTAACAGAAAAAGATGCTTTAGACTTTGAAGTAGAAATGTTAAGAAGATTTAAACCTCTTGTTGTTGTAGGGCACGACGAATTAGGAGAATACTCCCACGGACAACATATTTTAAATACCCACATTTTAAAACAAGCTATCCTTTTTGCAGAAGATGAAAATTACGAATTAAAATCAAACACAAAGTATGAGCCATGGAGTGTACCAAAAACATATCTACATTTATACAAAGAAAACCAAATAATCATGGACTACGATACTCCTCTTGATTACTTCGGGGGACGTACTGCCTATGAAGTATCAAAAGAAGGCTATAAAATGCATTTGTCTCAACAATATACTTGGTTTACCGCTTGGATGAATGGGAAAAATAACGAATACACCAAATCTACCCAAATCAAAAAATATTCTCCTCTAGAATTTGGATTATATCGCTCCTTAGTAGGAGAAGATAATAATAAAAATGATATGTTTGAAAATATTACCAAAAGGATGATAGAAGAGATAGAAGAACCGCCACTAAATAATACCCTAGAAGAAAAGGAAGCGAAAGATAACCTAGAACAAAATACAAACACAAAAAATAATCAAAAAATTTACTTCATAGGAACCGTAACCATTTCCTTACTTGCTTTATTAATAACGAAACGAAAAAAAGACAAAAAAATCTGAAAAACACGTCCATTCAGATTTTTAGTTTTATTAAAACCATGCTATAATACCCTTAGGTGAAAAATAATGGATAAAAAAGAATTAACAACAAAACTAAACAACTTATTAACAATACTAGAAGACTTAGGGAGGTCACTTTGACTTAGAAAATAAACAAAAAAAAATTAGAGAATTAGAAACCAAAACAAAAGAAGAAGACTTTTGGCAAGACATTGAAGCATCAACAGCTGTGAGTCAAGAACTAACTAGTTTAAAAAAAGAATTAGAAACCTATTTAAACACCAAACAAAATCTTGTGGATAACTTAGAACTTATCGACATCCTGTCCAACGAAGAACTAGAAAGTTTAAAAGAAGAATTCCCAAAATTAGAAAAAAAATTAGAAGAATTAGAACTTTCTTGCTTACTGAGCGAAGAACACGACAAACTAAATTGCTACTTAGAAATCCATCCTGGAGCAGGAGGAACAGAGTCTTGCGATTGGGCAAGTATGCTTGCAAGAATGTACCAAAGATTTTTTGAAACCATGAACTATAAATATGAAATTATAGAAAGTCAAAAAGGAGAAGAAGCAGGACTAAAAAGTATCACTATTTATATCAAGGGACTTTATGCTTACGGCTATCTAAAAAAAGAAAAAGGAGTACACCGCTTAGTACGCATTTCTCCCTTTGACTCTAATAAACGTAGACATACATCTTTTGCTTCTGTCTTAGTAACTCCCGAATACAACAAAGAATTAAATATTGAAATCAAAGAAACGGACTTAAAAATAGATGTCTACCATTCCAGTGGTGCCGGAGGACAATCGGTAAATACCTCGAACTCCGCCGTAAGAATTACCCACTTACCCACAAAGATTGTAGTCACATGTCAAAATGAACGAAGTCAACTAAACAACAAAGACCAAGCGATGAAAATGTTAAAAAATAAACTATACGAATTAGAAATACAAAAACAAAAAGTCGAAATGGACAACTTAAAAGGAGATATGTCTAGCATTAACTTTGGGAGTCAAATCAGAAGTTATGTCTTAGAACCCTACAAAATGATAAAAGACAATCGCTCCAATTTTGAAACCAGTAATGTTGGAAAAGTATTAGATGGAGAACTACTCCCCATTATAAAGTCAGTCTTAAAAGCAAAAGAATAAAAAGAAGGTGAGACAATGAAAAAAGTACAAAACTATACAGAATTACTACTCGGTCTTTTACTTGCTGCTTTTTCATTCAATCTTTTTCTAGCTCCCTTTAATCTAGCTGCCGGAGGAATCAGTGGACTAGCCCTGATTATCCACAATTTATTGGGAATAAACGAAAGCCTATTTATTCTAATTTTGAATGCAATTCTTTTACTACTTAGTTATTTCCTTCTAGGAAAAGAAACTACAAGAAAAACCATTTTAGGTTCTTTTCTTTTTCCATTGTGTATTGAACTTACAAACTATATCATTCCACTTATCCACTTAGAAAACATAGAATTGTTAGTAATAGCCATATTAGGAGGAATAGGAAGTGGAACAGGATATGGTCTTGTTTTTAAAAGTGGCTTTACCTCCGGAGGTACAGATATTCTAAACCAGATAACAGAAAAATATTTTCATATCCCTATGGCTACTTCTATTCTATTTATCGATGGAACCATTACCCTTATCGGAGGTTTTGTCTTTGGAATTCCTACCATGCTTTATGCACTTCTTGCCCTTATTTTAATCAGTACCTTCAGCAACAAAAAAATCTTAGGTATCAATGAAAACAAAAATATGTTTATTAATACAACAAAACATCAGGAAGTAAGTGCTTATTTTCATGAAATATTAAAAATACCCACCACCGATTTAGAAATGATAAAACCCTATTCTAACGAAAAAGGATGGTTAATCTTGGTAGTAATAAAAGCCAAAGACTACTATCGTATCAAAGAAGCCATACTTCTAATAGACCCTGATGCTTTTATTACTATCACAAATGCCTATCAAATAGGAAATCAAAGGAGTTCATAAGAAAGAATTGCTTTTTTTTTCTTCTTCCTTTACAATAAAAAACAAATCGGGTGATCAACTTGAAAGAAACCATTGCATTTTTAAAACAAACAATGAAACCAAACACGACTTTAGTGATAGGTGTCTCTGGTGGTGCTGACTCTATGTGTTTACTAAATCTTGTAAACAAATTAAAACAAGAAAAAAATCTAACACTAATTGTAGCACACGTAAATCATGGAATACGAAAAGAAAGCGATGAAGAAGCAGAATTTGTAAGAGAATACTGCAAAAAAATAGAATGTACATTTTCCTATAAAAAATTAAACTTTACAACAAAAACGAACTTTGAAGCAAACGCTAGAGATGAAAGATACAAGTTTTTTAAAAAGCTAATAAAACAATACCAAGCAGAATATCTCTTGACAGCACATCATGGCGACGATTTAATAGAAACCATTTTAATGCGTTTAACAAGAGGAAGCACTCTAGAAGGATATAGTGGTTTTGGAAAAATAACACAATTTGAAAATTATAAATTAGTAAGACCATTAATCTATACAACCAAAGAAGAAATCGAAACCTATAACAAAGAAAATAACATTGAATATCGTATAGACAAAACCAACACCGATGAACACTACACAAGAAATCGTTATCGAAAATGCATTCTTCCCTTTTTAAAACAAGAAAATAAAAACGTTCACAAAAAATATTTAAAGTTCAGTGAAGAATTAAAAGAAATCAATACGTATTTACAAAAACAAACTGATATTGCCTTGACGAGATGTTTTGATTTTGATAAAGTAAACTTGCACGAATTAAAAGTGTTAGATATCGTGTTACAAAAACGTGTGATAATGAGTTTTTTAAAACAGGAATATAAAAAAGATAGCCCTTTATTAAATGAGCAGCACTTAGAACAAATTTTAAAAATTTGCATTACAAACAAAGGGAATGCTTATTTATGTCTTCCTTTAAAAAAAGTGTTAATAAAAGAATACAATTACCTATACTTTAAGCGTTCTTCTAAAAAAGAAAAACAAGAATATATATTAGAGGATAGCGTAACTTGGAGCGAAACAGAAAAAATTGTAAAAGTAGAAAATGAGACAACCAATAGCAATTATATTTTTCGCTTAAATACGAAAGAAGTAGCCCTTCCGCTAAGAGTGCGGACACGGAAAAGTAAAGACAAAATGCAAATCAAAAATTTAAATGGAACCAAAAAAATCAAAGATATTTTTATTAATGAAAAAGTACCAAGAGAAAAAAGAGATACTTATCCAATCGTTGTAGATGCAAACGATACTATTCTTTGGCTTCCTGGTTTAAAAAAAACGAATTTTGACAAAAAAAACAAGGAAACTTGTGATATAATATACAAGTATGTAATTAGTGAGGAGAAACAAAATGAAGAAAAATAATACCATAAAAAATTTATTTCCATACTTAGTCCTTATTGGAGTGATTTTCTTTGTGTTAACGGTTCTAAATTTAGGTGGAGCAGTTAACCATGAATTAACAACAGGAGAACTATTAAATGAGTTAGAAAAAAGCAATGTCTCAGAAATCGTAATTACTCCAAGTAGCAACGATTCTGTTTATTACATTGAAGGAAAATTAAATAGTTACAAAGAAAAAGAAACTTTTTCATCCAAAGTAGTTGAAAAAGATTTAACGGAAATCACCGACTATGCAAAAATACATGATTTAAAAGTGTATGAAACAAAAAAAGATCCAGGATCTATATCCATACTTTATTTAATTATCAACTTTTTACCAATTGTTATTATTGTGGTAGCCTCTTATTTCTTATTTACCAAAATGGCTGGAAGTAACAAAAACTCTATGGATTTTGGAAGAAGTAGAGCAAGACTATCAGAAGATGGTGGAAGCGTTAAATTTAAAGATGTTGCAGGATTAAAAGAAGAAAAAGAAGAAGTAGCAGAATTAATTGACTTCTTAAAAAATCCAAAGAAATTCCAAAAATTAGGAGCACGTATTCCAAAAGGTGTTTTACTAGTAGGTCCTCCAGGAACAGGTAAGACATTGTTAGCAAAAGCCGTAGCAGGAGAAGCCAATGTCCCTTTTTATTATATCAGTGGTTCTGATTTCGTAGAATTATTCGTCGGTGTTGGAGCAAGTCGTGTTCGTGACATGTTCAAAGAAGCAAAGAAAAATGCCCCATGCTTAATTTTTATTGATGAAATCGATGCCGTAGGACGCCAACGTGGAGCAGGACTAGGCGGAGGACATGACGAAAGAGAACAAACGCTTAACCAATTACTAACAGAAATGGATGGTTTCGGTGCAAACGAAGGAATAATTATTATTGCAGCAACCAACCGACCAGACGTTTTAGATCCAGCACTTTTAAGACCAGGAAGATTTGATAGACAAGTAACAGTAAATTTACCAGACACAAGAGAAAGAGAAGAGATTTTAAAAGTACATGCAAGCAACAAAATACTTGCAAACAATGTAAGCTTAGAAAACATCAGTGCACGTACTCCAGGATTCAGTGGAGCAGACCTAGAAAACTTACTAAATGAAGCAGCACTTCTTGCTGTACGTAAAAATGAAGAATCGATTACCATGGACGATATCGACGAAGCAACAGACCGTGTTCTTATGGGTCCTGCAAAAACTTCAAGAAAGATTACGGATAAAGAAAAGAAACTTGTAAGTATTCATGAATCAGGACATGCTGTCATCGGAATTAAATTAGAAGATGCGAACGAAGTGCACAAAATTACTATCATTCCTCGTGGTATGGCAGGTGGTTATACCATGATGCTTCCAAAAGAAGAAAAGATATCTGTGATGACGGAAAGTGAATTACTTGCTATGATTACAGGTTTACTTGGAGGTCGTGCTGCAGAAGAACTGTTCCTTGGTGAAATTACTACTGGAGCCAGTGACGACTTCAAAAAAGCAACCAATATAGCAAGAAGCATGGTATCAGAATATGGTATGAGTGAACTAGGTCCAATGCAATACGAACAAAAATCAGAAGGTGTATTCTTAGGAAGAGATTACAACAAATCAAGAAACTATTCTGACCAAGTAGCTTTAGAAATTGATACCGAAGTTCGTAAGATTATTGAAAACTGCTATGCCGATGCGAAAAAAATCTTACATGAAAATGAAGATTTAGTAATGACTTTAAGTAAAGCATTAATCGAAAGAGAAACACTAACAAAAGAAGAAATTGAGTCATTAGTAACAACTGGTGAAATTAAAGAAGATTTAACTCCATTAAAAGAAGGAGAGCCTTCCTTACTAAAACTTAGAGAAATTGCTAAAGCAAACAAAATCAAAGGTTATACAAAAATGACCAAAGAAGAGTTAGAAGAAGCAAT
>CAMUBM010000034.1 GCA_947087145.1 uncultured Mycoplasmatota bacterium | reverse complement strand
TTCAAACGTTTTAATAATCTTCATCCGAAACACTTCCTTTAATCTCTACTATTTTTAAAGCCAAAGCTGTTTTCTTATTTTCATCCAACTCTTTCTTTAATTCTATTTTCAATTTTTCTATTTCCTGTTCTTTCATTTTTTTCTTCAACCTTCGAATAAGTTCCAACATAGCACTTTCTGTAAGTTCCTTCTCTTCTATACTACTTAATATATCCATAATGAAAGTATACATAGCAGTAGTTTCAGCATAAGTGATGAAGTCTGCTAATTGAATGTCTTTATTTGTCTCATAATAATACAGAATCTCATTAGCAATCAAACGATGTTCTTTTGTTGGAAATATTCCCAATTTAGTTTGATACAACTTTATAAAAACTACATCATGCATCATATAATATAATATTTCCTCGCATAGTTTTTCATAAGTACTTTTCATTTTCTTTACTTCTTGACTTTTTTCCTTAAAAACTACTTTTTTTGTTACTTCTTCGTTTCCTAACTGTTCTTTTAATACAGCATACGAAATATTATAATCATTTGCTAACTTTTGTAAAGTCACTTCTTTTAAAATGGTATCTGAATTATTCTTTAGACTTTGAAGTACAGCTTTTATATAGTCTGCCAAATCACTAGCATCCTGCAAATTTTTATTTTTCTTTAAATAATTCAATTTAAAATCAAGAAAAGAGATGGCATTTTTTACATTTTCTAAAATAGCAGCAGCGCCATTTTTTAAGACGTAAGCATCTGGGTCTTTTTCTCCACTAAGACGAACTACAGAAAAAGGAATAGAATTTTCTTCTAAAAGATTTCCAACTTGAAATGTTGCCGTTTCTCCAGCAGTATCATTATCAAGCATCAGAATGACTTGAGAACGAAGTTTTTTTAACGCTTCCATTTGCTCTCGTGTTAAACTCGTTCCCATTAAAGCAACTACATTTTTAATTCCTACAGAAGAAAGACGAATAGCATCCATATTGCCCTCTACTACAATTACTTGTTTATGAATACGTATAGTCTCTTTTGCTCGATGGTAATTAAACAAAATACTTCCTTTTTTAAAAAGATAAGTTTCTCTTGTATTTAGATACTTTGGTGTCATATCAAACAAGTAACATCGTGCAGTAAAACCAACAACATGCCCTTCCAAATCGTGAATAGGAAACATAATCCGGTTTTGAAAAACATCGTAAACCTGTTCTTTACTCTTTGTAATCAATCCTAAATCTTGCAACAAAGAGTCTTTATATCCTTTTTTAGAAAACAAAGTATAAAATAAATGATTAGAAAGAGAAAGACCAATTGAAAATTCTTTGATAGTATCCTCTAACAAACCTCTTTCTTTTAAATAATCTCGAGCTTTCTCTCCTTCTTCTGTTTGTAAATTATTTTGATAGAAACGCAAAGTAAGATCCATCAAATCGTATTCCTCTTGGTATTTTACTTTTCTTTTTGTTGGCAAATCCCAATGAAGAGCTAACCCTGCTTTTTCCGCTAGAATAATAGCTGCTTCAGCAAAACTTACATTCAAATAATTTTCCACAAAAGTAAATACATTTCCCGTTGCGCCACAAGAAAAACACTTATAAATTTGTTTTTCTTCAGAAACGCTCATACTAGGAGAGTGATCTTCATGAAAAGGACAAACACCAAAAAAGTTCTTGCCTTTCTGTGTCAAAGGAACATAGGAGGAAATAACATCTACAATCGATACATTACTTCGTATAGTATTTAGTTCATTCTGTGAAATAAAGGTCATAAATTTAGGCCTCCTAATAATATATATTACACCCACTATGCCAATTTCCTTTTTTTATACATAAAAAAATGCAAATTTTAGCAAAAAATTTACATTTTTATTAATTTTCCTACATTTTTAGCAATTACAACAGTTTGTAAATGATCTGTATATTTCGTACAAGTCACCAAAACAAGAGACATCTCTTTTGGTTTCTTTATAGCTATTTCACCATCTTTTTCTTCTTGATAAATATCCAAAACCTTAAAAAAATAAACAGTATCTTTTAAAGATACAACAATCCGGTCCTGTATTCGTAGCAAATCCAAGTCTTTAAAATAACTAATTTTAGAATTTCCAGAATGAGAAAGTACAATCATTTGCGAAGAGTCCCCTTCTAAATAATCTGCTGAAGGAAGCAAATACAATCCATATTGTAAATCATTATACTTAGATTCTTTTAGGTAAATAGGTTCCTGCAATTCTAAAGAAGGGATAGAAAGAGTTGCATAAACTTCTTCCATTGCTCCTTTAGAAGGACCCGAACCCCAAAACAAAAAAACAAGAGCAAGCAAAACAAAACTACTTTTTAAAACCATAATAAATATTTCCTAAAAACAAGAGAATAAATAACCAAGAAATTGTATACCGATCTGTGCTAGGTACTGCAAAAGTACGAATTTCTGAAGTTTCCTCCATTTTTTCTTCTGATGTTTCAGGTATTACTGGATCTTCTTTTGGAGTTTCTTCTCTAATCGGTTCATAGCGAAGCGTAATGGAATATTCTTTTTCACAAAACTGATTTTCACCAAACAAAGTCGTTCCTCTAGAGTCCTTCCAAACCTTTATTTGCTCACAAGAAACATTAGGATAAAAATGCAAAACAAAGGAAGAACCCTCTAATAAAATAATTTCTAATCGATCTTCTTGTTTAGAAACCTTCACTTGATCTCCTGCAACGGAAAAATGTTCCAAAATATAAGGATCCGAAATAACATAAGTTTTCTCCTTCAACACAGTATCTTGAAGAGAAAAGGCTTGTTTTTTCATTCTTTCGCGCAGACGAAAAATTGCTTTATCCAAACAAGGATCCTCTTCTAGTTTAGAAGCATCCACTACTTGAATAGTATATCCCTCCTCCATCGCATGTTCAAAAAGTAAATATTGTGTTGCATAATAAGAGGAGAGAGAAACATCTCCTTGGTAGCCATATCCATAATACAAAATTTTCGAATACTCGAATATTTCCTCTTTTGAATAAGAAGAATCTACTTCTGTATAATTCTGTTTAGGCATGAAAGCAACATGAGGAGTAACACTAAAATAAGCTTTTCCCTTTTCGTCAAAAAAAGTATTAAAAAATGGATAAGTCCCAGAAAAGCCATTGTAAATATAAAAATAGTTTTGAAAATCAATCTTTTCCTGAAATGTTTTGGCATAAACATCTTTACATCCAAAACAACCTACAACAAACAAACTAACAAAAACTACAATTCTTTTTTTCATAAAATCTCCTTTTTAAGGAAGTGAGTAACGATAAAATAACACAGAAAAAAAGCATTGTAAAATCTCTAATTTAAAAAATTCGTCGACCAAATTTCAAAATTCACGAACGAAACAGACGATTTTGTATAGCATTTAATAAAATAATAAGCAAATTAGCCAAAAAAAGAGAAAAATATACCCCTTCATAAAAATTTATCCATAAAGAAAAAGGTAATATCCCAACACCAAGAAGAAAACTATACATTGTCTTTCTTTTTTTGGAATAAGGAGAAAATAAATCAAGAGGAGCCAAGAACACTAAAACAAACAAAACTGTACTAGAAAATACATGAGTAAGTAAAAAAGCCATATCCATTTTCCAAAATGAATATAAAACCAAAGTAAGCAAATAAAAACCATAACTAGTAAGAGGAATTTCCTTTTTATAATAATAATCGAAACACAACACCAAAAAAGAAACCAAAAGAAGCACGACACTAGACGTAAATAAACCGCTTCCCTGGAAACCAAGAAGTTGATCTAAAAAAGTATACACAAAAAGACCACTCTTTTCTAAAAGATTACTGTATTCGTATTGTTGTGAAAAAAATAAATACCCCACCAACAAAAGATGTAAAAAAACAACAACATGCAAATCCCAATCTTTTTTTTGTATGAAAAAAGTATTCAGAATAAACAAAAGAAAACAAGCAATAACAAAAACAGAAAGTGGCGTTGAAATCGGCAATCCTAAAGAGAAAAGAACTCCAAAAAAAGCATTAGAATAAACAAATTTTTTTCTACACACTTTATCAAACAAAAAGCCCAAAAAACCACCAAGCAAAGGATAAAAAAATAAAAAATACAATTGCGTGTTTGAATAAAAACCTTCTTTTACAGGCAAAAAAGCGTTTTTATACCACCCACCTAAAACCAAAAAAACAAAAAACAAAAGATACTTCCGCGTCAAAGGAATACGGATTATTTTATGAAGTCTACTCATCTTTTTCACCTCTTAAATACTTCTCTAACGGAATGGAAGATGGACAGATATAACTACAAAGTCCACAATGAATGCAACGCACCGCTTTCCCTCTTTTATAAGCAAGTAAAGGATTGGAATGAATAGGACATACAGTAATACATTTTCCACATTTGATGCAAGATTTTATTCTTGTATTCTTCTTTTTCATAATGACAAAACCCAAACAATCTGGAGTAATCACCAATCGTTCTATATCGAGCACTCTTCCCTGCATAATACCATTGGTATAAATAGCATAAGAAGAAAAATCACTCCCATAAACTCTTTGCAATAATTCCTTTGCTTTTGTACCAAGTTTTGTTTCCACCACACAAGGATTTTCAATGGCATCCCCAAGTATTGAAACAAAAGTTTCCAAAACGGGTCTTCTTTTTTTTATTTGTAAATAAAGAGCATACAATTCATGGGCTCTTAAATAAACATAATTTTCCTTAATATGCAGTTTGGAAGTTAAAAACTCTTCCCTACCAATCAAATACAAATCTTCCATCAATTTGATTTCAATATTTCTAAACATACCTAGAAAATTATTGTATTGTAAAATCAAGGCACTATCCGTATTTTTAAGAGCAATCATTGCCTTACTTCCAGGATACAAATTTAATAAAGCATCTAACATTTCTAGTAATATCTTTGTATATTGTTTTTGAATAAAGACTTCATTACAACAATAAGGATCCTCATCTATTCCCGAAATAACAAAAGTTAAAATGTTTTCTTGTAAAAATTTTTGTCTCAAAACTTCGTCAAAAAAACTATCCAGAAAAGCCTCTTTTGTCATGTGACTAATTCGTTTTCGAGTGGCTGCCAATTTTTCATTTTTTTCTTGAAAATCATTCGAAACCACTAAGCAAGGCACTTCTTCTCCACTAGGTACAATACACTTTTCTACGCTTGCTAACTTCCCGGAAATGGGAGCATACATTCCCCTAAAAAGTTCCATTCCTTTTTTGATATGAATTTCTTTTTTCATTTCTTGTTTTTGTTTTGGTAAAGGAAGATAAACAAAATCAGGGTCCAAAAAAACTTTACTTTCCACTTCTTTAGAAACAGAAACATCAATATCCAGTGGAATTAACTTCGCCATTCTTATCTCACCATATCCATTATACTATACTTTTTAATGAAAGTCTTTTAAAAAAGAAACGAGGTTCCGAGCAACTTCACTCGGTAAAATATTCGAAAGTTCCTCCTCGCTTGCCTGCTTCATTTTTGTAACACTTCCAAAGCGCTTAATTAATTCTTTTTTTCGCTTAGGCCCAATTCCTTCTACATGATCTAAAATACTCGAAATACTCCCTTTACTTCGTATCGTTCGGTGATAAGTAATCGTATATCGATGCACCTCATCTTGCATTCGTGTTAAATAATGAAACAAATTACTGGTTCGATCAATTTCAATCACTTCCTCAGTATCTCCCCGGACCAAATCACTCGTTCGATGATGATCATTTTTACGTAAACCACACACCATAATAGATAAGCCTAAATCGCTTAAAATTTCTTTACAAGCACGAATTTGCGTGATACCACCATCGACGATAATTAAATCAGGAACTTCACTTGCTTCTTCTTTCATACGAGAATACCTACGCAAAATCACTTCTTGCATTGTATGATAGTCGTCATTTTTGTCAACCTGTACTTTGTATTTGCGATAATCATTTTTACTTGGACGACCATTTTTGAAAACAACCATCCCTGAAACAGAAAAATTACCAAATAAATTAGAGTTATCAAACAAATCAATGCGATCCAAATGTTCCAAATGAAGTAACTCCTTTAATTCCTCATTCGCACTTTCAGTCACATACTCGTCCTTTTTAATCAGTTCCAATTCATTTTCTAAGTTAATTTTACTATTCATAACAGCCATTTCAACTAACTTCTTTTTTGGGCCTCTTGTAGGCAATATAAACTTCGTTTCTAGCAAACTTTCCAAAATTTCCACATTAAAACCATCTAAAACCAAAACTTCCTTCGGAACTTCATGTTTACTATAAAAATTCATAAGATAATAATCCAAATCGTCCGAAAGTTCACTAATAATCGGAAAAATTTCACTCTTTCCTCCTACCATTTTTCCGTTTCGTAAGAAAAAGATTTGAACACTTATATATCCCTTATCAAAATAATAGCCAAAAACATCCCGGTTCACAAAATCATGCAATTCTACTTTTTGTTTATCCATGACAATTTTGATATAATCCAACTCTTTTTTCATTTCAAGAGCCATTTCAAAATTCAATGCTTCACTATACTCTTGCATTTTCCTTTCCAAACGACTCGTTAAAATTTTATCATTTCCATTCAAAAAACTAAGAATTTCTTTTTCCATAAGTTCTAATTCTTCTTGGTTTAAACTCTTACTGCAATAACCAAGACACTCATGTATATGATAATAAAGACACAACTCTTTTGCCTTTCCTTCACACTTTTTTAAAGGGTAAATACGATTGAGCAGATTAACAATTCTCCGTGCTGCATAGGCATTGGGATAAGGTCCAAATAACTTTTTATTTTCCTTTTTTTTGACATGCAAATAACGTGATACTTTGACCCTTGGATAAGGTTTTGAAATATACTCAATATAAGGATAACTCTTATCGTCTTTTAATAAAATATTGTATTTGGGATTAAACTCTTTAATTAAATTCAACTCAAGAACGAAGGCTTCTAACTCACTTCCTGCAACTATATACGTAAAATCTGCAATCTCAGAAACCATCTTCTTTGTTTTTCCTGTCTGTGTGCGATTAAAATAAGAAGAAAGTCTACGATGCAAATTCTTGGCTTTACCAACATAAATAATAATGCCATCGCTATTTCGCATTTGATAACTTCCCGGCAAATTCGGTACCAAAGATAATTTTTCTTTAAACATAGACATCCTCCTAACTACAATTATTATACTATAATTTTTATAAAAAATAAGGTATAATAACCCAAGGTGTT
>CAMUBM010000033.1 GCA_947087145.1 uncultured Mycoplasmatota bacterium | reverse complement strand
GTTTTGAAATCAAAAATGAAGAATAATGTCCAATATGCATTGAGTCTGCAGTAGGGTCTGTACCAATGTAAAATGTTAATCCTCCCTGATTTAATTTTTCGATTAGCGCCTCATCACTAATATCTTGCACGAGTCCTCTCCATTTTAAATCTTCAAAAATTGTCATTTTCTTTCCTCCTCTAATTTTAGTTCTTGTATTACTTTTAAATCTATTCCATAATCACTATAAATAGACTCCACATCATTGGTAGTCACACAATCTTCTGTAAAGCCTAACATCTCTACAATCTTCATTACTTCTTCTTTATTCGTTCCTTCAATTTCTATATAATCAGGTATCTGTGGCCAAGAATCAATATCCACCTCTACACCATGTAAAAAATAACGGCATCTTTTATTTTCTTGAAAAGCCTTTGGAACATACCCAAATTCTTTTAAAATCAAATTTGTTTTTTCAAAATCATCCACTACAATTTCCAACTCTTCTGTTCCATCGATTTCTTTTGCTTTTACATTTTTAATAGCAAGAGTAGCCTCTACTCCATTCGTACGAAGTCGTATCCACTTATGAGGCAAAGCAGGCTGAAAATCATAAACATATCTTTTTTGTAAATGTTCCCATTGAAATTCTGCTCCCAAACTTTCTAATTTTTCTTGTATCTCCTTCTTATTTACATTTAAGATACGCACTTCTATTTCTACATTCATAATCTTTCTCCTTCCAATAAAAAACGCGATATTTTTATCCATAAGGACGAAAATATCGCGGTACCACCTTAATTCATGAATCAATCATGCACTCTAGACTATAAAGCATCACCTATTTAAGCTCATAAATTGTAAATTCATTATTTGAATGTATTAGTTTCCACCAAACACTAACTCTCTTTTGAACGCTTCAAACAACTACTTTGATTTAATCCTCACTTAATTGATAAGTTAAGTGTATCACGTAATACTTATATAGTCAAATCAATGCTTTTTCCAATTTTCTATTCATTATATTCCAAACATTTTTCTTCTAATAATTTAAAATTACAACCGATATAATTTTTCATCATTACGATTTTAATCACTAGATTTGCTCTTTTAAAAGTTTTGTATACTTTTCTTCTGACTTCGTTAAACATTCTTTATCCAAATCTAATTTAACAATATTCTTTCCTGTTACAGGCAATTATTAAAATTAATAGCAGCTAATTTTCCATTATCTATTTTTAAAAAATCTAATTTTGACTTTAACTTAAGATGCTTTGCTTTTAGACTAGATAAAGGAGCAAAATATATCAGCCATTGATTACAAATCATACACTTACAAATGGTCTTAGTTCTTTTTCATTATAGTTATAAGGTAATCTAGCATCAAATTTTCTTAAATAATCACAATATCTTGTATCTAATCGAACTTTATCACCTTCAAAAACATAATATAACAAATCCAAAAATAAAACTAGAGTCTGCTCTCTAGTTTCTTTTTTAAGTTCCTTTTCATAGTGGGAATAGCTTCTTTTTTATTTAATAGATACAACTTTTTGAGAAAAGTTACAATTAACACTAAGTTCCCTCAAATGCAAACATACTATACCATACTTTTAGAACATTGCCTATAATATAAATTAAAAAAACACTAAGCTGTTTTTTTCTTAGTCGTTTTGTTTTGTGGTTTCTTTTTTGTGGAAGGATTGGTTGTAGTTTTTATAATAACTTCTTCTTTTTCATTAGTAGCTTCTAATTTGTCAATTGCTTTTTTTAATACAACAACCGTTTTATCTTTCACATCCTTAGCAGCTTTTTCAATCACTGGAGCACTTTTTTCTTTTGCTAAATCCATAAGTTCATCTGCTTTCTTCATCAAAAGCGAACCCTTTTCCTTAATTAGTTCCAATGCTGTTTCTTTATTCAAATTTTCCAAATCCTGTTTTAACTCTTTTACTTTAGCATTTAATTTTTCTTTTATTTCATCTTTATCCAAATGCTTGATTGTATCCACAAGTTCATCCGTTTTTTTCTTCAACTCTTTACGTGTTTCACTTCCCTTTTTCGGTGCAAACAAAACACCCATTCCTGCTCCAATCATTGCTCCAGCAATAAATTTTCCTAAACCATGTTTTTCCTTACTCATTTTCTTCCTCCCTTTTCTCTTTCTTCTTTTTACTAAATAATAACTTTTTAAATACAGAAGAAATTCCATCCACCACTTTATCAGTAGCAAGTGCAATTTTATCCGTTGTATAATCTATAATATGAAAAAAACCATTCAAAGTCCTTACTTTGTCTTGCACATCATCAACAATTTTCTCGACCTTTTCTAATGTTATTATAATCCTAACCCCTAAAATTATACCAATAATCAAAATAATGATTAATAGGATATAAATAATAATCGGCAAAAAATCTAACCAAAAACTCATTTTTATTCTTCCTCTCTATTGTCATACATAGAATCAATTAAATCAAACAAATCACTTTCCAAAGTATCTTCTTCAATATCTTTACTTTTTGGTTCTTTATCCAATATCTCTAAATTTTCATCATTTTGCGTTAATTCTTGCTCTACCGAATGACTAAATTGATTATAGTCTTCATTGTACTCTTCCTCTGGTTCTTCTGCATATTTTCTTCCTCGTACATTCTTATTTCGACTCATTCGATTTAAAGGCTGCTCTTCTTCGTTTATAGCAATCGTAGCATCTGCCGAATTCGCTAACAAGTCATCTATATCTCTAGAACGACTATCATAAAACTTCTTCGTAGGAGTTTCATTCAAAGTCTTCTCAATATCTTCTTCTAACGTACCAAAAGCTTTCTTACGAGCCATATCTACATTAAATTTTTTCTTTTCTTCCTCAACAGAAATAATATCTTCCTTTTTATAATTTTTATCTAATACACCATAAACAGGAGAAATAACAGGGGAAGGGCGAAAACCACTCTTTGTTTTATCTTCCTTCTGTGATACCACAGGCTTTTCTCTTTTTGAAGGCTCTTTTCTCAAAACTTTCGATTTTCTATCACTATCGTATCCAAGAGGGCTTAAACTATCCAATCCCATCCTTCTGGTTTCAGGTTCCTTTGGTTTGGTTACTACTGGTTCTACTTTTTCTTCAACTTCCTTTGTATTATAACTCGTTACAAACTCTTCTTCATCAAAATCTGGAAACTTAAAAGTATTTTCGGCTTTGAATAAATCTCTCTCATTTTCCTTTGGTAACTCCTCTTTTACAGGAATATCTTTTTTGGTAACCACACTGTCTTCTTTAATAATTGCCTTTTCCTCTGTAGGACGAACTTCTATTTCCTCTTCTTCAAATAAGGCATTTTTTAATTTATTAAACAATCCCATTTCTTCTTCACCTCTTAATTAACTAAATCTGTATCAGGTATAACATTCTCATTTTTACTTGAGGAACTACTTCCATCATATTGAATATAATTACTATCGTTTTTCGCTGTCTCAAAAATGTTAAACTCAATTTCACTCGCATTCAGTGTATCATTTCCAATCATACTAGCAATAATAGTGTCATTGTAAGAGATAGAAGAAAGAAGTGCCATTGCAAAACTAAGCATTTCATTGATATCCCTATAATCTACTATCACTTCTATTTTAGCATAATTATACATAATTTCAATTAAATATTTTTTATTTTCAATATTATTAATTTCCAGATACCCGAATTTCTCGCCATTTTCTAACTTCATAGAATAAAATGCATTCTTCTGTACGTTGTATTCTTCTTTTACTTGATTGTGATAACTAATTAAATCTAAATACAAATAAAGAGTATATTTATCTTTTTTTAAAGTTACATTTCCCGTTTTCTCTTCTAAAACTGATAACCCAATAGGAAGATAATAGTTATACCCTTGTCCTGCTCGGTTCGTATAAGAAATCTGTGACTCACTTAAGGCATTTTTAATAATTCCTTCGTAACTACTTTTATTCACATACATGCACCCACAGAAAAAAAACATTCCAAAGAACAAGAATACTATCTTTTTCATAAGTCTCCTCCTATGCTACTTACCATTATAACAAAAAACTATTTTTTTTAAAACATCTTATTTTTTCCATAACGCATCCAACTTTTCTTGTAATTCTTTTTTAGTAAAAGGTTTTGCTAAATAATCGACAAAGCCTAAACTTAAATATCTTTCTCTAGCTCCATCTACAGCATCTGCCGTCAAGGCAAGAACAGGTGTATGAAAATCAGGCATTTCTTTTAACTTTCCCATAGCCTCTTCTCCACCCATAATAGGCATCATAATATCCATTAAAATCAAATCATAAGTGTTATTCTCTACTTGTTCTAAGGCTTCTACTCCATTACTACATTCCGTAATTTCAAAACCAAAAGGATCGAGTGCCTTCCTCGCCACTTTAATATTCAATTTATTATCATCAACAAGTAAAATCTTTTTGTTTCCATACCCCGTATTTTCCTCTGGAACATCCAAAACTTCAATTACTTCTACTGGGGCTTCTAAAGTATGTATTTTCTGAGGGATTTCTGCATAAAAAACAGAACCTTTACCAAATTCACTTTCTACCCCAATGGTTCCACCCATCATCTCAACTAAATTTTTCGTAATGGCTAAACCTAAACCAGTACCTTCAATCGTACTATTTTTAACCACATCGAGTCTTTCAAATTTCCCAAATAGATGAGGCATATCCTCTTCACGTATTCCCTTACCTGTGTCAGTGACTCGAATAAAAATTGTACAATCCTCCTCACGATTAACAGAAGAAATACTTAAAACAATAGAACCTTTCTCTGTATATTTAATTGCATTCGATAAAAAATTATTAATAATTCCTTTAATATGGACTTTATCTCCTAAAAGAATATAAGGAAAATCCGAAGATAATTCTAATTTAAAATCAATAGGTTTGGTTCCAATACGCGTTGTAGTAACAGAAACTAAATTTTTTACTTCTTCTACTAAATTATAAGGAATAGATACAAGTTCCATCTTTCCACTTTCAATTTTATTAATATCCAAAATATTTCCAACAATTTCAAGTAAAGTATTTGAAGCATTTCCAATATCTTCAATATCTTCTAAAACCTCCTTAGGCATATGCTCACTATACTCTTTCATATCCTCAGATAGCCCAACAATCGCATTTAAAGGTGTTCTAATTTCATGGGACATACTAGACAAAAAATCACTCTTCGCATGACTTGCTTTCTCAGCTACATCACGAGCAATTTCTAACTCGTTAATTAACTTTACGTCTGGATTTTCAATTGTAAAATACATAATATAACAAATAGAAACAATTAATAAATCCGCAAGAAGGATTCCTGGAAAAAAGATAGTTAATACCGCAAAGAAAACAATAAAAGTTAAAATAAAAAGAATAACCATATATCTTTTATCTAACTTACGAATATTTAAAAGAGCCAAAATCAAATTAATAATAAGAAGAATTGCTACCAAAAAATAAGAAAAATTAAGAGTAGAACCAGTAACGTTTGTTATAGAACCAACTTGAATAACTTCTATATTAGTAAAACATAAAACGATAAATATGAAAAAATGAAAACCCAAAAAGTAATTTCTTATCCTCTTATGATTTTCTTTAGCCTTTTGGTAACTAATAATAATGGTATAACATAAGATACATCCAAAAATAGCAATAAACAAAAAACTCATTACTTTATTAAAAAAATTTACAAAAGGATAAAAAGTCGTACTAAAAACTGAAAATTCAAACTTTGCTGCTAATAAATGAATACAAGTATTAATAAATGTTTCGATAATAGTAGAAATTAAAATAATTTCAAAATACTTATTTTCAATCAATTTCAAATTAGGTTTTGAAAAATAAACCATAACCAATAAAAAAATAAAAAGAAAGCAAATCAAAGGAACTTCAAATTCAAAAGACATAAAGTACCACCTATTTTCTAACGAAATTATATCAATAATGCCATTGGATGTAAATAAAAAAACTTGCGATTTCTATTAGCAAGTTTCTATTCATTTTTTAATAAAACGCGTTCTAATTGAACTTCATCCTCTTGATTAACATAAGGACGGATGTATCTTTCGTATGTTTCTTCATAAGATAAATTCCACGTATTATGCATATATCTTTTAAAATCATAAATTAAATCTTCGCATCGAAGTTTACGAATCGAATGCACAGCAAGATAATTTTCTCTCGTTAATTTTACTCGTTCAAATCCCTCTCTTACTTCTTCTGGTCTTGGACGTCTAGAATTTTTACGTTTAGTAAGTTCCTCTTCCCAAACATCATGCGTCCAATGGGATTTTAAATATTCACTTTTCCGTTCTTCCATAAATTGAAAACGACAATCTAAAGGTAAAGTTTCTCGTCGCAATCGACTTGCATGATGTATCCATAACTCATATTCAAGCGTAGCTAGAGAATTTCGCAATCGTTCTGTTCCTTCTGTTGCGGTGACATTTAAATATTGTCTTGGAGCATCAGCAGTAATATAAATATTTTCTTCACCATGTTCGCGAAAAGAAGCTAAAGGAACAATAGGAGCATATGTTTTTTGATTTAATTGTACTGCCCCTTCAAACATTTCTTCTACCACTTTATTTTCTGTATTATTATAGCCACCTTCTGCACAAATAATAACACTAGTTCCATTTTTAATTAATCTTTCTAACTTTAAAAGAGAATTTGCTCGACTCCACGGGTCTAAACGTGCAACATACACTGTTCCCATAGCCCAAAGACCATAAACTTCTTTCGCATTCTCTAATTGGTCTGTCGAACCAAAAAGTAAATAAGCATTTCTATCCATTATAGCAAAAGCAGCATTCACATCTTCACAAAAAGAATGCGTAGATACAAAAATATAAGGTTGATGAGAAGATAATTCTAAAAATGATAAATCTTGTCTTAAATTTACAATAGTCTCTTCTCCATATCTAGTAATTTCTTCTAAATAGACAGTTCCATCTGTTGCTTTTAAAAGTGGTTTTTTTAAAGGTTCATAAGTTTGACTTCTAATCTTCATTCCTAAATCACTAGTAAAATTAGTTTCATCCGCATATTTTAAATAAGTGACTCCATCTTTAAAAAAACTTCCTTTATAAATAGGAGTTATTGTAGAACTAAGAATTTTTCCAGTAGTTGCTTGAATGATATAACAATACATTCTACAATTTAAAGTAAAACATACTTGATATTGAGCCTCTAAAGAATTATCTTTTGTCTTTTGATAATCGAAATCAACTTCGCAAGTAGGATAAGGTTGAATCATCTTTGCTGCTTTTAATGCAATTTCTGC
>CAMUBM010000032.1 GCA_947087145.1 uncultured Mycoplasmatota bacterium | reverse complement strand
AAAAAAAGCTATTCTAAAATGAAAGAGTAGCTTTTTCTTTTTCTATCATTTGGTATCCTATTTGGTTAATCGTCCCTGCACCAATTGTGACAATTATATCACCCATTTGTACATGCTCTTTTAAATAAGCAACGATTCCCTCATAATTTTCAAAATAAAAACAATTTTTATTTTCTTTTTTTATCAAACGCTCCAAATCTTTAGAAGAAACACTATACGTATTGATTTCTCTTGCTGCATAAATATCTGCTAAAAGAACAAAATCAAATTCTTTTAAAATACTTGCAAATGCCTCCAAATGTTCTTTGGTTCTTGAATAAGTATGAGGCTCAAAAATCGCCCAAGTTTTGTTATGAGGAATCTCTTTACTACAAGAAAGAGTTGTTTTGATTTCTGTAGGATGGTGTGCATAATCGTCATACACAGGGATACCTTTGTATTCACCAATTTTTTCAAATCTGCGATTGGCTCCTGTAAAGGACGTCAATCCTTGTTTAATAAAAGATTTTTCTATACCATATAAATCACAAGTTGCAATCGTAGCCAGTGCATTTAAGATATTATGTTTTCCATGTACTTGTAAAGTGTACGTATCATAAAATTCTTTGTTCTTAAATACAGAAAAAGTAGGGGTTCCATAGGAATTAAGAGTAATCTCTTTTGCACTAAAAGTAGCATTTTCATTTTCAATTCCATAACCAATAACTTGGTGTTCTGTTTTAGAAATAACGTCTTTGGTATTGGCATCATCCAAATTAGCAATCACTATCCCATTATTCTTCAAACGCTCTGTAAATTGCCAAAAAGAATGTTTTACATTATCTAACGTTTTAAAATAATCTAAATGGTCGTTATCAATATTCAAAATAATGGCAGTAGAGGGGGAAAACTCTAGAAAAGAATCTACATATTCGCATGCTTCCAAAATAAAATATTCGCTATTACCTGTCCGATTGTTTCCATCAATTTTTTTTAAATAAGCACCTACTTCAATCGTAGGATCTAAATGCGCTTCTAAAAAGCAAGTCGCAATCATAGAAGTTGTGGTTGTTTTCCCATGTGTTCCACTAATACAAATACACTCTGGGTAACACTTTGTAATCTCTCCTAAAAAAGTGCTACGTTCCATCATTTCTTTTCCTAAACGTTCTGCTTCTAAAAACTCTGGATCATCCTTAGGAATTGCTGCAGTATATACAACCAAATCAGCAAGGCTTACCATTTCTGGATGATGTCCAATTTGAACATTGACTCCTAAACTTTGTAAATGTTTTGTATTCTCACTTTCCTTAGCATCACTTCCCGTAACAGAAAACCCAAAATGGGAGATATGCTCGGCAAGACCACTCATGCTGACACCACCTATACCAATCATATGAATTCTTTTATACTTACTTATACTTTCCAATGTCATAAAACTCGCCTCTTTCATCCTTATTATATCTTATGTAAAGTAAAATGAAAAGAAATCTTACACTGCAAACAAACTTAAGACTTGCAAAAACATGAACTTTCCTGTATATATGAATATAGAAAAAGGTGTAAAAAATGACAAAACGATTTCAAAAACAAAATTTTCTTTTTTTAAGTTTGCTTCTTCCTATCTTTCTTGTACTCTTTATTATTGGAATGCATAGTAAAGAACTGATTAATTCAACTATTCATCTTCTTTTATTTTTATTTCTATTTATAACCATTGTTCTTATATGCACTTATTTCATTAAAAACAGAAAACTGCAAAACAACGAAAAATTATCGAAAAAGAAAAAAATAGTTTTGCTTGTCTTACTTTCTTTAGAAATAATGGGAGGAACCACTTTTTTAACCCTTCTTTATGGTCCATGGGATCACTTTCGAAATTGGCTCATTCCTTCTGCTATGACTACCATGCATCATAAGTACTTAGCCACTTGGTTTTATAGTAAAGAAGAAATAGAAAGCGTCTTAGAAGCAAACCAAATTATCGAGCCAAAAGAAGAAACAAATACAGAACAAATAGAGCCAGAAAGTCCCCCACCTATCGTCTATGAAAATGAATACGAAGAAAAAATATTCAAAGACAAAAAAGAGGGAGAAGTCTATAGAATTATTCCTATCGAAGAAAAAAAGTTTACTGGGTACCTTGCTGTCATTTATGATGCCACAAGAGTGAGTGTTGCAACCACTAGATTTTTAGATGTACGAGGGGAGTATACTACCGAAATGGCCTCCGTAAATAATGCCCTTCTAGCCGTTAATGGGGGAGGTTTTATTGATCCAAACTTAAATGGAGCAGGAGGGTCACCCCAAGGGATAACCATCAAAAACAAAAAAGTAATTACAAATTATAACTATAGTATTTCTGGAGGACTTATTGGTTTCAATGAAGAAAACAAACTGATTTTGGGAAGAATGACTTTGGAAGAAGCCAAAAAGAAAAATATTCGAGATGCCGTTTCTTTTGGTCCATTTTTAATTGTCAATGGAAAAAAAGCGTTTATCAAAGGAAATGGCGGATGGGGTTTTGCTCCTAGAACGGCGATTGGACAAAGAAAAGATGGAATTGTTCTTCTTCTTGTCGTCGATGGAAGAACACTAAAATATCCTGGAGCCAGTATGGTTGACTTAACCACAATTTTAGATAATTATGGTGCCATTAATGCTGCAAATTTAGATGGCGGAACATCCAGTACAATTGTCTTACCAGAAGAAGAAGCAAGAAAATACATAAAAGAAAGTGAACTAAAAAGTCATTGTAGGAAAAACTATTGCTACATCAATGATCCGATTGATAGTACTGGAGCCCACAAAACAAGACCTGTTGCAAGTACAATAATTGTAAAATAACCAAAAACTTTTAGATATAAAAGAAAAAAGAAGGAGAATGTATGAAAAATAAAAAAATAACGCATAAAATCACCCAAGGAATGTATGTTTTAACAACAAAAGATGGAGGGTGTATGGTGGATGCTGTCTCCCAAATAAGTGCAGGAGACCATCCTCTTATTTCTGTTGCAGTAAGAAAAGACAACTACACTAACGAATTATTAAAAAGAAACGATACCTTTGCCTTATCGGTCCTGCAAAAAGAAATAGACCCTAAAATCATTGAAGTCTTTGGAATGCATTCCATGCGTGATTATGATAAATTTGCTCAGGTAAATACGATAGAAATAGAACATTTACGAATAATAGAACAGGCATTAGGTTATATGATTTGCAAAATAGAAGATAGAATAGAAAATGATACCCATACTCTTTTTATTGGACGCTTACTAGAAGCTGATGTCTTGCATGAGGGAGAAGCCATGAGTTATGAGTATTATCAAAACAACAAAGACGAATTATTAAAAGTTACTACAGAAACAGGGAAAACGGCTTGGGTATGCACTATTTGTGGATATGTCTACTATGGAGAAGAACTACCCGAAAATTTTAAATGTCCAGTATGTGGAGTAGAGGCTTCTCTATTTGAAAAAAGAAAAGGAGAATAGAAAATATGTTAGAAAATAAAGTAGCCATTATAACGGGAGGAACCAGAGGAATAGGTTTGGAAATTGTGAAAGTTTTTAAAGAAAATCATGCCAAGGTCATATTATTTGGTTCTAAAAAAGAAACTGTTGAAAAAGCCATAGAAGATTTAAAAAAAGAAAAGATGGAAGTAACAGGATATTATCCTAATTTAAACAATTACGAAGAAGTAGAAAAAGTAATAAAAGAAATTCAGGAAAAGTATGGAACTATTGATATTCTTGTGAACAATGCTGGAATTTCTGCCAACAAAAAAATAGAAGAAACAACAAGTGAAGACTTTACCAAAATTATGGAAATCAATGTAAATGCCATTTTTAATATGACAAAAGCCGTAGTTCCTTATATGAAAGAACAAAAAAAGGGTGTCATTTTAAATACGAGTTCTATGGTTAGTATTTATGGACAACCAGCAGGAGTAGGATATCCAGCAAGTAAATACGCTGTAAATGGGATAACAAAATCTTTAGCAAGAGAACTTGCATCCGCTGGAATTCGTGTGAATGCTGTTGCTCCTGGGGTAACCAATACCGAGATGATAGCAAAACTACCGAAAGAACAAATTGAACCAATTATAAAGACTATCCCTTTAGGAAGAATCGGAGAACCAAGAGACATTGCTAATGCTTTTCTTTTTTTAGCAAGTGATATGGCAAGTTATATTACAGGTGTTATTTTGTCTGTAGATGGAGCAGCAAGAAGTTAAAAAATACTTATTGTAAAATATTCATAATAGATTATTCTTAGAAAAAAATGAAGTAATTCAATATAAAATGCAACTACATTGAGAAATATTATTATAAGGTGAATATTCAAGTAGTATTCATGTCTTGTTAGATTTTCCAAATAGATTAAGAACAAAATTTTCAAATATTGATTATAAAAGAACTTGTTAAATTTATTTATCTCTAACTCAAGTTTTGTTTCGTGTTAAAAAATACTTTTATACTCTAAAATGGAAGTAGAAAGAAGGAAAAATATGGATCAAGAACGTATTGGAAAATTTATTGCTGAATGTAGGAAAATAAAAAAAATAACGCAATCAGAATTAGCAGAACGATTAGGAGTTACTGATCGTTCAGTGAGTAATTGGGAAAATGGCAAAAATATGCCAGACTTATCTTTATTTAAACCTTTATGTGAAGAACTTGCTATTACGATTAATGAATTATTAAGTGGTGAAAAAATAAATAGAGATAATTATCAAGAAAAATTAGAAGAAAATATAATTAACACAATTGATTATACTAATAAAAAAATAGAGCAAAAAAATAAATGGATTGGATTAATTCTCTTCTTTTTTGGAATTTTGGTTAGCCTATTTGGCTTAATGGCATTTCATCCAGATACTCATGCTTGCTCGTTTAGTCTTATTATAGGAATGATCTTTTCAACAATAGGTTTTTATAAATTAGTAAAAACTAAATCCTATATTAAAAATATAATTTGCTTCGTTTTCTTCTTTATAGGATATATGGGAGCCATTTTATTTTTTGATTATATTGGCGTTGCCTACAATAAAAGACCACCTATATTTTCTACAACAATTACCACAATAGATGATACTATTTACTATGATACTTTTTTCTATGATGTTGTAAGATGCAATAAAAATGAAAAAAAGGAAACATTTAAAATTATTAAAAATCAAAAACAGGATGAGGAAACAATTTTAAATATTTGTAAATAATAAAAGGATAAGGATAAAGTAAATCAGAGTGTGCAATTAAAATAGAAGTATAACAAAAAAGAGGAAATTGCACAGTGTAGGTTTGTCAAAACCAACCAACTAAATTTTTGGAAAGGATTGATAAGCTGTGAGTAAATCAAAAATTACTTAGCAAATGAGATACTGTGAGTTTCTCATTAAATACACTGATAAGTATGGCGTATCAAAAGCATTTATCCATCATGACTTCATTAAACTTTATACCCCTAAACACAGTGGTAAGATGGAATGAAGTCATAGAAAGGATATTTAAAGTAATATAATAATTTTCCTATGTAACCTCTTCATTGGAAATCTTCTAAGGAATGGCTTCGTGATTATTTTAGTCATCTAAAGTAATCTGTTGGTTGTCATTATCTTTGTAACTTTTGTTTGACAAACCACAAAAAGTATTGTCATAATTTTTACTTTATGATAAATTAATAATGTCTTAAAAAAGACGTTATCAATTTATGGCCTGTTGGTGAAGGGGTTTAACACGCCACCCTCTCAAGGTGGTATTCACGGGTTCGAAACCCGTACAGGCTACCATTTATGTACATTAAAGCCTTATAAGGGCTTTTTAATTTTTAAAAGAAAAAAGGACTATGAATGTCGAATAAAAGTAAAGAAGGGAAAGAAATAAGGATAATCCCATGAATTTGTTATAAAATAAAAAAAAGGAGTTAAAAAATATGAAAAAAGGAAAAATTGTATTAGTAGCTATTTGTTTGATGGTTATTTTATCTATACCAAATGTATCAGCATATGGTAGTATTTACAAAAAACTAGAACCAGAAGTAATCACTATTGATGTCAATAAAGAAAGAAGAGAACGAGAAGAAAAAGAAAGAAAAACGACTATTTATATTGCCATTGGTGTATCCGTGGTTTCATTCGTAGTATTTATTGGAACCACTTGTGCTTTAGTGAAAGCAAAGAAGGAGCAAAAGAAATAATGCTCTTTTTTTTAATTTATTATATAATACAAATAAGCAGGTGACTCTATGAAAAATAAAATCTATGCCTTATTAATTGTAATAGGAATAACCATTTTCAATTTGCAAATTTTTGTGTTCCAAACTCCTAATGGTTTTTTAGGCTATCTTCTATGCTTATTCTCTACATTGACTATAATTCTCACCAGTATAAAACTCTTTCAAAATAGTAAAAGATTTCAAAAATTTATAAAAATTATATTAGAAATGTTATAAAAGGTGAGAAAAATGGAAAAGTACAAAGAAGTAGAAAGAAGTATTATAAAAACCTATCGAAAAGAAATATGGAGTAAATTCATAAAAGCCATCAAAGACTATGAATTAATAAAGGAAAATGACAAGATTATGGTTTGTATAAGTGGGGGAAAAGATTCCTTTTTACTTGCCAAGTGTATGCAAGAAATTTTAAGACACGGAAAAATACATTTTGATGCGAAATATGTTGTAATGAACCCAGGATACAACGAAGAAAATATAAAATTAATAAAAGAAAATGCTACTCTTTTAAATATACCCATAGAGATATTTGAAACGGATATTTTTAATGTTGCCAATACATTAAACGAAAAAAGTCCTTGTTATCTTTGTGCTCGTATGCGAAGAGGGCATTTATACAACAAAGCACAAGAACTAGGATGTAACAAAATTGCTTTAGGACACCATTTTGATGATGTCATTGAAACCTCTTTGCTATCTATGTTTTATGGTTCCGAAGTAAAAACAATGCTACCTAAATTACATAGTGATCACTTTGAAGGATTAGAACTCATTCGTCCTATGTACCTTATAAAAGAAAGTGCTATTCTTTCATGGAGAGACTTCAATCACTTAGAATTCTTAAATTGCGCTTGTAAATTCACAGAAAAAAATGCTTTAGAAGAAAACAGCAAACGAAAAGAAATGAAAAAATTAATCAGCGATTTACGAAAGTCAAGCAAAGACATCGACGATAATTTATTTAAAAGTATGTCCAATATTAATTTGAATTGTGTTTTAGGCTATACAAAAGATGGTAAAAAGCACCATTTTCTAGATACTTATGAGGAACCCAATGAAAAATAATTTATTCATTAAAAAAATAGTTTTTGAAAGAGACAAAGTAAGTGACTTTTC
>CAMUBM010000031.1 GCA_947087145.1 uncultured Mycoplasmatota bacterium | reverse complement strand
AAAAAAGAGACCTAAGCCTCTTCTATTCTTTCAAAACGATATTCTTGTGTAACACTCGGATATTTTTCCTTGTCTACTTTTGATAAAAACATTTCCATTGGTCTTACCCAATTCTCTCCATCATGTTCATAAACAACCATTTCTTCTAGTGTTTCTGTATCCTTAGCAATAGCAAGTATAGTAATTTCCATTCCTTTAAAATGACGATATTTTTCTCCCACTTGTGGTTTATTCATGTTTTTTACGCTCCTTTTTAGAAATTTTCTTCTCGTCTTTTTTCTCTTTATCTTCTTCCTTTTTCTTTGGTTTAGGTAAAGCTTCTTTACGAGATAAATTCAAACGTCCACGATTGTCATAACCTAAAGATTTTACAACAATCTTATCCCCTACCTTGAATAATTTACTTGGCTTTTCTACTCGTTCATGAGCAAGTTGGGATACGTGTACAAGTCCTTCACAACCACTCCATAACAGAACGAATACACCAAAATCCTCCACCTTTGTGATAACTCCTGTATAGATTTCTCCTTCTTCAACAACACGTACACAATCTAAAATCATTTCTTTGGTCTTAGCAATAATATCAAAATCAGTATGATAAATAATAACTCTTCCATCATCTTCCAAATCTACCTTAACAGCATCTTTGTCATTCACAGTAGCAACATGACTTGCTTCCAAAATGATCTTAGTAATCATTTCTCCACCACGACCAATAACATCTTTAATCTTTTCAGGATCAATTCTAAATGTTTCAATTTTAGGAGCATATGGACTAAGTTCTTTCCGTGGTTCTTTAATACAATCTTCCATCACATCTAATATTTCTAACCTTGCTTTTTTAGCTTGTGCTAAAGCTTCTTTCAAAATATCTTTGGTAACGCCCTTAATTTTAATATCCATCTGTAAAGCACAAATACCATCTTTCGTTCCAGCCACTTTAAAGTCCATGTCTCCCATATGATCTTCAAGCCCTGCAATATCGGTTAAAATCGTATATTTTTTTCCATTCGTAATTAGTCCCATAGCAATACCAGCAACTGGCTTTTTAATAGGAACTCCTGCTGCCATCAAAGATAAACATCCACTACATATGGTGGCTTGGCTACTAGAACCATTACTTTCTAAGATTTCACTCACAACACGTATGGTATAAGGAAATTCTTCTTCACTTGGAATCACTTGTGCAAGAGCCCTTTCTCCTAATGCACCATGACCAATTTCTCTTCTTCCAGGAGAACCATATCTACCTGTTTCTCCCACGGAAAATTGCGGAAAATTATAATGAAGCATAAAACGTTTTGTATCCTCAATACCAAGACCATCCAAAATTTGATGCTCTCCAATCGCCCCTAAAGTAGTTGTAGCAAGGGCTTGTGTTTCTCCTCTTGTAAACAACGCACTACCATGCGTTCTAGGAAGCAAATCTATTTGCGCATCCAAATGCCGAATTTCATCCATCTTTCTTCCATCTGGACGAACCTTTTTCTCCGTAATTAAACGACGAACTTCTTCTCCTTCAATAGCATCCACAACCTTTTTAACATCCTTTAAAATTTGTTCGATGTTTTCATCATTTGCATATACCTCAGCAAAATTCTCTAAAGTCGCAGTTTTAACTTCCTCTATCTTCTCATAACTTTCTAATTTGTCTTTAATTTGAATAGCAGCAAGCATATCTTTGGTAGCATAATCACGAACGGCACTCTCCAGTTCCTCATCAATTTTTTGTACCACCAATTCTTTCTTAGCAATTCCGATTTCTTCTATAATTTTTGCTTGGAAATCACACAAAATTTTAATATGTTCATGACCAAATAACAAAGCCTCCAACATATCTTTTTCACTTAACTCTTGTGCTCCCGCTTCGACCATACAGATAGCATCTTTAGTTCCAGCTACTGTCAAGTTAAGACTACTCTCTTCTAACTCTTCTGCAGTTGGATTAATAATGAATTTCTTCCCGATTTTACCAACGACAACACCTGCAACAGGTCCATCAAAAGGAATATCACTAATACCAAGACACAAACTAGAACCAAACAAAGCCGTCATAATTGGTGAATTATCTTGATCAACAGACAATACGGTATTAATAACTTGTATTTCATTTCTTAAATTCTCATCAAACATAGGACGAATAGGACGATCAATAATTCTTGCTGCCAAAGTTGCCTCATCCGTAGGTCTACCCTCTCGTTTAATAAATCCGCCAGGTATCTTTCCAACCGAATACAATTTCTCTTGATACAAAACAGTTAAAGGAAAGAAATCAGCAGTAATTGTATTTTTACCCATTACACAAACAGATAAAATAACCGTATCTCCATAACGAACAAGTACAGAACCATTCGTTTGTTTCGCTAACTCTCCTGTTTCAACAACTAACTTTCTTCCTAAAAAATCCAACTCATATACTTTTTTCATAACTATCTCCTTAAATAAAAAAAGACACTTCAAAACTAAAGTGCCCTATTTTCTTATATTTAATTTTTCGATTAAGTTTCTATATGCAACTACATCGTTTTCTTTTAAATAATCTAATAATTTTCTTCTTTTACCAACCATCATTAAAAGTCCTCTTTTAGAATGAAAATCATGAATATGAACTTTCAAATGCTCTGTTAAACTATTAATCTTTTTGGTTAAAATAGCAACTTGTACTTCTGTAGAACCACAATCTTTATCATTCTTTCCAAACTCTTTAATAATAGCAGCCTTTTCTTCTTTTGTAATAGACATATTTTTTCCTCCTTTTTTACTAATCGGTTTAAACTGAGTTAAAAAATAGAGGTACTTTTTAACCAAGAATAAACTTCCTTATTCATTATATTATGAATAGCCTTAAAAATCAACTAAAACTAGCCCATAAATCAGGAAATAACCTCATAAACCAAAGGAATAATATCCTCTCTTTTCACAAAATTCACAATATAACCACTTTGTTCTCTTGTCACCAATATCCCCATTGTTTTATTATGAAACTCTTTTTTCAAAGTTTTATCCACCAACTCCATATAAAATTCGATCTGAGATTTATCTTCCTTCTTTAATTCTCTAAACTTCAATTCCACCACAACAAAACAATTAAAGTTATAATTAAAAAATAACAGATCAATAAAATAACTCTTTTCCTCCATCATTATTTTATATTGATGATCTACAAAAGTAAAACCATCTCCCAACTGATGCACAAAAGATTTTAATTGTGCCAAAATAAGCAATTCCAAATCTTTTTCACTTTGTAGTTCATTTTCATTGCATCTTTCTAAATAAATAGGATTTTTCATTTGATCTACAATACTTTTCTTTTGAATATTTGAAATCAATTCTATTCTTTCTGGTTTATCTATAAGTCTTTCATAAGAATTACTTTTGATTTCTTTAATCAGTTCCCTTTTAGAAAGATTTCTCGTAATACATAAGTTTATATAATAGTTCCGTTTATTTTCATCTTTAATTGGCAAAAGTTCTCGATAATGACTCCACATCAATCTAAGACCCACTGGGGCGCATTTTGAGAAACATAAATAAAATTGTCTGAATTTTCTTAAATTGGTAGCATCATAGCCTTTCCCATATTTTTCTGTGAATTTAACAGACCATTCTTTTATAAGTCCATTTCCATACTTTGCTCTTTTTTCTCCTCCCTGTGCTTCGACAAGTAATCTTCCTATATTCCAATAATTTTCTAAGATAGATTGATTTTCCTCTAAAACTCTTACTTTCTTACTAACTTCATTTCTTTTGATGTAACTTTCTATTTCTGAATAATACTCCATAAAATCCCCCTACTATATATATACAAGACAAATTGGGATTTTCCTTTTTTAGACACAAAAAAAACCAGAATTTTTTCCTTTCTGATTTTATAAACGAAAAGAAGAAACATACCCGTCTTCTCTTAAAACAGCAATAGCAACAATTTTTTCTTCATAAGATAAAAACAAATAAGGTTCTTTACAATCCAATCGCAAAGGAACACCATTACTAACTTTCTTATATTCTTCCGTGTGTAATTCGTATTTTGGATAGGAAAACAAATCTTCCACTGTTAATAACTTGTAATGACTGTTATCCACATCTTGTAAAGTTATTGCGTCATCAATTGTAAAATTGCCTTGTCTAGTTCTTGTTAAAGTTGACATTGTCCCCAAAACTCCCAACTTATCCACAATATCCCGAATAAGACTTCGTATATAAGTTCCTTTAGATACAACGACTCGAAAACGAATTTCTCCATGTCTATTTTCTAAAAGTTCGATTTCTTTGATTGTAATCTCACGCTTAGGAAGTTCCACTTCTTCACCACTTCTTGCATATTCATACAACTTTTTACCATTTACCTTCACGGCTGCATACTTAGGGACTTCCTGTAAACTTACTCCTAAAAAAGACTCCAAGGTGTGAATAAGTACTTGATTATCCACATCCAAAATAGGACTTTCTTCTAAAACTTTACCTGTTGTATCCAAAGTATCAGTACGAATACCTAACTGTATGGTTGCTATATACTCCTTATCATAAGCGGTTATCTTATCAACAAGTTTGGTATACTTTCCAATACAAACCACCAAAACTCCTGTAGCAATAGGATCAAGTGTCCCCGTATGCCCCATTTTTTTTGTCCCTAACTTTTTATTTAATATATTAATAACATCTCTAGAAGTGTAACTACTCTCTTTGTTAATAACTAAAACACCATTCATTTACTCTTCTTCTTTTATTTCTTTCAAAATTTTTTCAATTTTCTCTCCATAAGCAATCGACTCATCATAAACAAATTTCAACTTCGGCGTATTACGCATATCCATCTTTTCAGCCACATGCATACGAATAAAAGAAGAAGCTTCTTCCATTTCATACTCTAATCTCTTATGATCAAGCTCACTCATACTCGTAAAATAAACTTTAGCAAAAGACAAATCAGGTGCCACCTCTGCTCCCGTAATGGAAATCGTTTTCATTAAATCATCTCTTGCTTCTTCTAACAAAATTTCACTAATTACTCGAGTAAGTTCAGAGGCAATTCGTTTTGTTTTAATACTCATCTTTTAACCTCAACCATCTCATACGCTTCAATCATGTCACCTTCTCGAATATCAATAAAGTTCTCTAAAGTAATACCACATTCAAAACCTTTTTTAACCTCACGAGCAGCATCCGTTCCTCTTTGTACACTAGCGATTTTACCATCATAAATAACAATACCATCACGAACAAGTCTAGCCTGAGCACCATTTTTAATGATACCCTCGGTAACATAAGAACCAGCAATATTTCCTACTTTAGAAAACTTAAATATCTTACGAATTTCAGCAACCCCAAGGCTTTTTTCTTCAAACTCAGGATCTAACATACCTTTCATAGCAAGTTCCATCTCTTCTACTACTTTATAAATAATAGTATAAAGACGAATATCAACATTGTATTCCTTTGCGACTTCCTTTGTAATACTAGAAGGACTAACGTTAAATCCAATAATAATGGCATGACTTGCATTGGCGAGTACTACATCACTTTCCGTAATCGTTCCGATACCACTGCGAATAACAACAACACGTACTCCTTCGACATCAATTTTTTCTAAAGCATTCCGAACAGCTTCTTCTGACCCTCTTACATCAGCTTTTAAAACAACGTTAATCTCTTTTTGACCAGCATTGATCTTACTAAATAAATCATCCAAAGACATTGTTGTTTGTACATTTTTTGCATCTCTCATGGCTGCCTCTCGTCTAGATGCTATTGTCTTGGCTTCACTTTCTGTTTCAAAAGCCATAAAACGATCTCCAGCACTAGGATTAGCAGAAAGTCCCGTAATCTCTACTGGAGTCGAAGGACCAGCACTTACAATGGATTCTCCTAAATCATTTTTCATCGTACGTATTTTACCAAAACATGTCCCTACAACAACTGGGTCTCCCAAACGTAACGTACCGTTTTGAATTAATAAAGAAGCAACACCACCAATGTTCTTATCCACACGACTCTCAATCACAGAACCAACAGCATAACGATTTGGGTTGGCTTTAAAATCACTCACTTCACTAATCGTTTGAATGGTTTCAAGAAGTAAATCGATACCTTCTCCTGTAACAGCAGAAATATCAACAAATGGATACTCTCCACCCCATTCTTCTGGAGTAATACCTGCTTCACTCATTTCTTGACGAATACGTTCCTTATTGGCTTCTGGTTTATCAATTTTATTCACCGCTACAATAATCGGTACATTTGCAGCTTTTGCGTGGTCAATCGCTTCTTTGGTTTGAGGCATCACCCCATCATCTGCTGCAACAATAATAATAACGATATCCGTAACACTTGCACCACGAGCTCTCATTTCTGTAAACGCTGCATGTCCCGGGGTATCAATAAACGTAATTTTACTTCCGTTATGCTCCACTTGGTATGCACCAATATGTTGTGTAATTCCGCCAAATTCACTTTCCGTTACTTTAGAGTGCCGAATGTAATCAAGTAAACTCGTTTTTCCATGATCCACATGACCCATAATCGTCACTACTGGAGGACGTCCTACTAAATCCGCTTCATTATCAGTAATTTCATACTCTTCAAAATTTGCAACATTTTGGGTTTCTTCCTTTTTAAGTGTTTTATTATAATCAACAGCAAGTAAAGATGCATTATCAAAATCAATTGATTGATTTAAACTCACCATCAACCCAAGTCCCATTAACTTCTTTATAAGTTCATTTGGATTGGCATCTAACGCACTTGCTAGTTCTGCAACACTCATATTTTCCTTGTAAAGAACCACATTTTCATCCACTGTATTTGTCATTAACTTTTCTTTGTGCTTGTACATTTCTTTACGTTTATTCATATACTCTTCTTTACTACTTGCAATTTGACTCTTTTTCTTTAACTTTTGCTTCTTCTCTGTATCATTAATAGCAGCAATATGACTACTTGCCATAATATCTTCCACTACTTCGTCAATCGAATCATTATCTTCTAAAGTAGCCTCTGTATCTGTACTAAGTAAACTAATCGCATTATCCAAAATAATAACATCATCATCTGTTAGTTCATCATTAGCACTCTTCACTTCAATACCAAGTTCACTTGCCTTCTTTAATACCTCAGCAACAGATAAATCTACACTACTTGCATATTCTTGTACATTCATTATGCTTCACCATCCTCTTCTATCATTTTTAACATCTCGTCATACAAATTATCTGGTACGACAACTTCTAAAGTCCTATCTAATATTTTATTCTTTCGGGCTTTATTTATAACTTCTTTATCCTTTTTTAAATAGGCCCCTTTGCCATTGCTTTTACCAGATAAATCGATAAGTACATCACTTTCTGGTGTCCGAACAATTCGAAATAATTCTCTCTTTTCAAATCGCTCTCTTGTTACAACACACATTCGTAAAGGTACGATTTTTTGTTTCAAAAAGACCACTCCTTTCTTTATTTCAAAAACTTTAAAATTCTTTCTAAAGT
>CAMUBM010000030.1 GCA_947087145.1 uncultured Mycoplasmatota bacterium | reverse complement strand
TATCTGCTACTAACCAAATAATGTTGTTGGCGTTGATATAATCTCCTACATAAATATCATCAAATCTTCCACTACTTATCATTTCATACAAACTTCCATCATTATGGTAGCTTGTTATATCTTTTCCTCGGTACGTGTTTCTTCGGAGACTCTTTCCTGCTTCGATATATTTGTTGTATTCTTCTTCACTTAGATTACTTGTAAATGTGATATTACATCTTGCATTCTCACTCACATTCTCTAAGGTTAAGTTCCATGCATTGTAGTCCCACTTACCCGTTGTTCCATTACTACAATCAATCTGGGTTTTATACATTCCTCTACTTGGTATTGTTTTACTCTTCTCTCCATCTACGACTACAGATAACATTTTAATGTCATAACCAAAATCTGGTATTTGTCCTTTTAATACATTGAATTCCTTTTCTTCTTCATACAAGGCATAACTTCTTATTAAAACTATACTTCCTATTAATAGTAGTATTCCTACTATAGAACCTACTACTATTCTTTTTTGGTTCTTGTTCTTTCTAAAAATTCCTAATTTCATATTTACTCTCTTCCTTATAGGTAATATAAATATCCTATTTATAAGTCTATTATATATTAAAAATAGAGGTAATACAAGTATCTTATTTATAAAATATCTTTTTTATACAATTAAGTAAAAAAGGAGTTTTTATTTTGATAAAAATTAATATTGTAGAGTTACTTAATAAGGAAAATAGAACAAAATATTGGTTATGTACACAAATGAGCATGACTAATCGAAATCTAAATCGGATTATTAATGGAAAAACGACTTCCATTTCTTTTAAATACATGGAAGAATTTTGTAAACTTTTAAATTGTAATCCAGGCGAATTGATTACTTATCTTCCCGAAGAAAATCTTAAGGAAGAAGATTGAATTTCTTGCAAACCTCCAAACTTATGTTATAATAAATTCTCGTAAATGAGGTAGGGTTATGCAGATTAAAGAAATTACTTATGAAGAGTTTGAAAATTTTATTGATACTATACCTATTGGAAGTTTTTATCAAACACTTTCTTATGCAAATTATATGAAAAAAAGTGGTTTTTCCTATGAATTAATAGGTTATATAGATAAAGAAAATAAAATCCATGCAGCTTCGTTTGTTTTTTTTAAACATTTAAATTTTCTTTTTCAATATGGTTATGTTCCTAAAGGATTTTTACTTGATTATTTTGATAATGATTTATTAAAAAAATTTACAGAGGATTTGACTTCCTATTATAAAAAGAAACGAGTTGTTTTTCTTAAAATTAATCCAGAAATTGCTACTGCTACGATTGATACAAAAACGTTTCAAAAAAAATACAATCAAAACATTGAAATTAAAAGTCATTTGATTGATGCCGGTTTTAGAAAATTAAGGGATAATTTGTATTTTGAGTCACAGTTACCTCGATACAACGCTATTGTTTCTTTAAAGAATTTATCTTTGCAAAAGAATACTCGTAATAAAGTACGAAGAGGAAGAGAAAAGGGCTTGCAATTTGAAGTAGCAGATTTTTCTGGAATAGGAATATTCAATGATTTTATCAAAAGAAAAAAGGATAGTCTTACGAATTATCCAGAATTTTATCAAAGTTTTTTTGATGCTAAAATGATAGATTATTTTTTAGTATCTATTGATACCCATTTATTTTTGGATAATGCTAAAAATGCTTATGAAAAAGAATTACAAAAGAATAGTCACTTGACTGAAATTTTGAGTCATGAAAAGACAGAAAAAAATAAGAATAAAAAAATGCTGTCTGATAAAAAATTACTTGCTTACAAAAGCGATGTGATGGATGCAAAAAGCTTGGTAGAAGAAGTTTCTAAGATTTATGTTGCTGGGGCTTTGGTCGTTAAATATAAAAACCGAATAAGTATTGTTGTTAGTGGCTATGACAAAAAATATAAGCATTTTCAGCCTAATTATTTTTTACATTATGAAATATTAAAGTATTATGAGAAACATTATGATTTTGCTGATTTAAATGGTATGACGGGAGATTTTACTCCTGAAAACCCTTATTATGGATTAAATGCTTTTAAGCTAGGATTTGACCCCAAAGTTTATGAGTTTTTAGGAGAGTATGACTTACCTATTCTACCTTTTGTTTATCAGAGTATGTCGAAGAATGGGAAACTTGCAAAAGTTTTTAATAAAAAATACAGCAAAATAAAATAGGATACGCAAAATATCCTATTTTTAGTTACCATATACTTCTAAGTGGCAGTTGTTTTCCCTTGTTGCGTAGAATAAGTTTTGGAGTTCTATTATTTTTTCATGAATGGTTTGGACAACTTCTTTGTAATTGCTATTTTCGTGTAATGTAAGTATTGAAATAGCATAAGGGTGACTCCCTAAATTTAGGCCAATATCATGGTAATAATAGGGATCACATGCACCATATTTGTGGTATATCTTAATGGTATCTGTATTGAAAGAGTTTCTTACATTGTTATCCATAATTCCTTTTAGAAAAGGACCAAATTCTTCGTTTTCTTTTATAATTCGATAGGCTTCTTTTAAATAAAGATTTGTATCTTCTGCAGTTTGATTTCCAAATTTATCGGTGCCTGAAGTAAGTATGTTTTTGGCTCCTAGGCTTTGTCCATAGGCTTTTAGATTTTCTCTTCCTATGTAATCATATAGCATTATATGAGCAGAGTTATCGCTCACACTGATGGCATAAGAGATTAAGTTTCGTAAACTAATCGCTTCTCCATAATTGTGTGTTTTCATTCCGCTGCTAAAGGCTTTTTTGTATTCAGTAGTATAGACAATTGTTTCTGTATCTAAATCAATACTACCATCTATTGCTTTGTTGATTAAATAAAGAGCATCGACAAGTTTAATCAAACTTGCTCCATAGTACACGGTTTGTGGTTTGTAGGTATAGGTAAATCCTGTTGTTAAATCTTCATAATAGACAGAGACTTTGTATTGATTATTATTAATTGTACGATTAATCGCTTGCTTTAAGGAAGCAAGTTCTTCTGTTAATTCTGTTTCTTCAAAAGGTTTGTTTATGCATGTGTTATATGCTTCTTGTTTTTCTCTTGCTTCCGCTTCTTCTCTTTCTTGTTGTTCTCTTTTTTCTTTTTCATGAAGTATCGGAAATTCTAGGCCTTCTTCTTTTTTTGTAAAGTAGAAGTAACTACCTGAAATTAATAAAAGAACACCTAAGAATAGGATGCTTCTTTTTAATTTTATTTTCTTTTTTCTTTTTGACATACTGCCACCTACTTCTTGTATTTTATTTTAGCATAATTCATACAAAAGAAAAAGCGAAGAAAAACTTCGCTATTCTCTAATTATTATTCAATAATTTCTGAAACTACACCAGCACCAACAGTACGTCCACCTTCACGGATAGAGAATTTTGTACCGTTTTCAAGAGCAACTGGAGCAATTAGTTCTACTGTCATATCAACATTGTCACCAGGCATTACCATTTCAACTCCACTTGGAAGTTCAATAACACCAGTAACGTCAGTTGTACGGAAATAGAATTGTGGTCTGTAGTTTGAGAAGAATGGAGTATGACGTCCGCCTTCTTCTTTGCTTAGAACATAAACACTAGCTTTGAATTTATGATGTGGAGTAACACTTCCTGGTTTAGCAAGTACTTGTCCACGTTCCACTTCGTCACGAGCAACACCACGTAGTAATACTCCTGCGTTGTCTCCTGCTTGTGCAAAGTCTAGTTGTTTTCTAAACATTTCAATTCCTGTACATACAGTTTTAGCAGTATCTCTTAGACCAACGATTTCAACTTCGTCATTCAAATTCAATTGTCCACGTTCAACACGTCCAGTAACAACTGTTCCACGTCCAGAGATTGTGAATACATCTTCAATACTCATTAAGAATGGTTTATCTGTGTCACGTACTGGTGAATCGATATAATCGTCAACAGCAGCCATCAAGTCACGAATTGCTTGAGCATTTGCTTCATCGCCTTCAAGAGCTTTAAGAGCAGAACCACGGATAATAGGACATTCTGAATCGAAATTGTATTCTCCAAGTAATTCTCTGATTTCCATTTCTACTAAGTCTAATAATTCTGGATCATCTACTTGGTCACATTTGTTCATGAATACAACAATTTTAGGTACACCAACTTGACGAGATAACAAGATATGTTCTCTAGTTTGTGGCATAGGTCCATCTGCAGCAGATACTACAAGGATTGCACCATCCATTTGAGCAGCACCAGTAATCATGTTTTTAACATAGTCAGCATGGCCTGGGCAGTCTACGTGAGCATAATGACGTTTTTCTGTTTCATACTCAACGTGAGCAGTATTAATTGTAATACCTCTTTCTCTTTCTTCTGGTGCTTTGTCGATATCAGCATAATCAACAAAGTTTCCAAAGTATTTTGTAATCGCAGCAGTTAATGTTGTTTTACCATGGTCAACGTGACCGATAGTTCCAATATTAACGTGTTCTTTTGAACGATCGTATTTTTCTTTTGCCATCGTTTTTTTCTCCTTTCAATATACTATTTTATTTTATCTAATGCTTGAATGTTTTTCAAGTATTATTTTTAGTTAATGCTGTTTTTCTTTATGATTTCATCAGCAATTGATTTTGGAACTTCTTCGTAATGGTCTTTTTCCATTTGGAAGTTTCCACGTCCTTGGGTGTTACTTCTTAAATCGGTTGCATAACCAAACATTTCTGATAGTGGTACCATTGCAATAATTCTTAAAGTATTTCCGATAGACTCTTGTCCCATCGGACGACCTCTACGGCTTGTAAGGTCTCCCATTACATTACCCATGTACTCTTCTGGAACGTCTACTACGACTTTCATGATTGGTTCTAGAAGAACTGGTTTACATTTATTTTTAGCTTCTTTTAAAGCCATAGATGCAGCAATCTTAAAAGCCATTTCTGATGAGTCGACATCGTGGTAAGATCCATCAAATAAAGTAGCTTTTACATCTACTAGTGGATAACCTGCAAGGATTCCTCCAGCCATAGCCTCTTGTAATCCTTTGTCTGTTACTGGAATATATTCACGAGGAACAACTCCACCAACGATTGCATCCACAAATTCATATCCTTTTTCAGGATTTGGTTCAAATTTAACCCAAACATGTCCATATTGTCCACGTCCACCAGATTGTTTAATATACTTACCTTCACATTCACCCATTTGTGTGATGGTTTCGCGATAAGCCACTTGTGGTCTACCTTTGTTACACTCAACATTAAATTCACGTTTCATACGATCGACGATAATGTCTAAGTGTAATTCTCCCATTCCAGAAAGTACTGTTTGACCAGTTTCAGTATCGGTTTTTACACGAAGGGTTGGATCCTCTTCCACTAATTTTGCAATCGCAATTGCCATTTTGTCTTGGTCATTTTTAGATTTTGGTTCAATTGCAATGTCGATAACTGGTTCTGGGAATTCCATACCTTTCATAATACAGAAATTCTTTTCATCGCATAATGTATCAGCAGTTGTTGTATTTTTAAGTCCTACAGCAGCAGCAATTTCTCCAGCATATACTTCGGTGATTTCTTTTCTTTGGTTTGCGTGCATTTGTAAGATACGTCCAATACGTTCTTTTTCACTTTTTGTAGAGTTTAGAACATAAGAACCACTTTTTAGTACTCCAGAATACACGCGGAAGAATGATAATCTTCCAACAAATGGATCTGTCATGATTTTAAATGCAAGTGCTGTAAATGGTTCCGAATCACTTGGGTGACGTTTTACGTCGTTTCCAGACTTATCGGTACAATCAATTGCTTCAATATCCGTAGGTGCAGGTAGGTAATCTAGTACTGCATCTAGTAGCGTTGCTGTACCTTTGTTTCCTAGGGCATCTGCACATAATACTGGGAAGAAACCAACAGATAATGTTGCTGTTCTGATTGCTTTCTTTAAAGCATCGATAGTAATTTCTCCACCATCTAAGTAAGTCATCATTAGCTCTTCGTCGAAATCTGCAACTGCTTCTATTAGTTTGCTTCTGTATTCTTTTGCTTTTTCTACCATATCGGCAGGGATTTCCATTTCGATTAGTTCTTGTTTTTCTGTTCCATCGTATTTATAGGCTTTTTCAGTTACTAAGTCTACATAACCAATGTATTCTGCTTCTGCTCCAATTGGTAAGATAATTGGTGCAGCGTTGGCTCCCAGTCTATCTTTAATAGTATTTAAACTGAAGTAGAAATCTGCTCCCATTTTTTCCATTTTGTTTGCACAAATCATTCTTGGAACTTTGTATTCGTTTGCTTGACGCCATACTGTTTCCGTTTGTGGCTCTACACCTGCTTGAGCATCAATTAAGGCAACAGCACCATCTAATACACGTAAAGAACGTTGTACTTCAATTGTGAAGTCTACGTGTCCTGGGGTATCGATAATATTAAGGCGATACCCTTTCCAGTGGCAAGTTGTTGCAGCAGAGGTAATGGTGATACCTCTTTCTTGTTCTTGCTCCATCCAGTCCATTTGAGAAGCACCATCATGGGTTTCTCCAATTTTATGGGTAATTCCTGTTAGGAATAAAATTCTTTCTGTGGTAGTTGTTTTTCCAGCATCGATATGGGCCATAATCCCAATATTTCTCAATTTATCAATAGAAACATCTCTTGCCATATAATCCTCCTACCATCTATAGTGAGCAAATGCTTTATTTGCTTCAGCCATTTTGTGTGTATCTTCACGTTTTTTTACTGCGCCACCTGTTCCTTCGGCAGCATCTATAAGTTCTTGGGCTAAATTGATAGCCATTCCTTTACCATTTCTTAATTTGGCATAATTTACAATCCAACGTAAGGCAAGTGTTTGACTTTTTTCATCACTTACTTCAATTGGTACTTGGTAATTTGATCCACCAACACGACGTGATTTTACTTCTAATGCAGGTTTAACATTTTCTAAAGCTGCATTATAAACGTCCATTGGTTCTTTACCAGTTTTTTCTTTTATAATATCAAATGCTTCGTAAAGAATCTTTTGTGCAGTCCCTTTTTTTCCGTCTAGCATAATTTGGTTGACTAATTTTGTCACTACTTTTGAGTTATACACTGGGTCTGGTAATACATCTCTTTTAATCGCTCTTCTTTTACGCATTTTTCTTTCCTCCTTTGTCTATTATTTTTTTGGTTTTTTTGTTCCGTATTTACTACGTCCCTGAGCTCTATTTTGAACACCTTGGGTATCCAAAGTTCCACGTACAATGTGATAACGTACACCGATTAGATCTTTTACACGTCCACCACGAACTAATACAACGCTATGTTCTTGTAAGTTGTGTCCTTCTCCTGGAATGTAGGCATCGATTTCTTTTCCGTTAGAAAGTCTAACACGCGCGTATTTACGTAATGCTGAGTTCGGTTTTTTCGGTGTTTTTGTACCTACACGAGTACATACTCCTCTTTTTTGTGGGCTTTTTTGGTCAGTTTGTTTTCTTTCCAATGTATTTAGTCCTACATTTAAAACAGGGCTTTTACTCTTTCTGGTTTTCTTTTTTCTCTTGGTTGTAACAAGTTGGTTTATTGTAGCCATATGAATCTCCTTTCATTAACACACATCCTGGTGTATCCAATATT
>CAMUBM010000029.1 GCA_947087145.1 uncultured Mycoplasmatota bacterium | reverse complement strand
TGGTGTCCCCTCAGGGATTCGAACCCTGGACCCACTGATTAAGAGTCAGTTGCTCTACCAACTGAGCTAAGGAGACGTAAACAATTCATTACATTTCTAATTATAGCATAATCTTAATTAAGTGTGAACTATTTTTTTCATTCTTGCTTTATTTTTTTATTTTGCTAAAATATGTTTAGGTGATAAAAAATGGAAAAAATGCCTCCAATAGCAAAAATTTATGAAGCTTATTCGTGCATAGCGGATAACAGAATTGAATTAAAAGAACAAGAAGCCATTGTAACAAGTTCTGATGGAAAAAAGAAGTATACAATCAAATGGAAAGAAAATGATTATTCTTCAACAGATAATGCTTCTTACTGGCAAGGATATCCAGGATATCCAATACTGGCTGTTTTAATGTTGCAAAACAAACTAAAATACAACATAGAAATCGTTCCTTATTTTAAAGAAACCAACTGGCACGCATTAAATGAAAAACATAAAAGAGACTATAATGCAGCCGTTGAAGAAGTGTTAGAAACAATTACTTATGATAAAGAAACAATCAAAAAAGAAACAGAAAAAACATATGAAGCATTAAAAAATTTGACTATAAATATCAAAAAGAAAATATAATAGTACAAAGTGCTATTTTTTTATAAAAAAATACTTGCATTAAATAAAAAAATAGTATAAAATAAAATAGTCACTGAGACAAAATGGGCTTGTAGCTCAGCTGGTTAGAGCGCACGCCTGATAAGCGTGAGGTCGGAGGTTCAAGTCCCCCCAAGCCCACCATTTTGGCCAGTTGGTGAAGCGGCTTAACACACTGCCCTTTCACGGCAGCATTCACGGGTCCGAATCCCGTACTGGTCACCATTTTGAAAAAATAACTCAACAAAAAATAAGTTGAGTTTTTTATTGTAACAATTTTTAAAATCAAAAGCATAAAAATTAATATGGGAAATAATGCAATGGACAACGAAACATTAAACGAAATACGCATAGAAGATTATATTTGGATAATCTATATTTTTTTGGCCATTTTTGCTATTGTTTCCAACTACTTTGAAAAAGAATACTTAAAAAAGCACGAAAAAAAAGACGAAAACATCTTTCGAACCATTAACACAGAAATTTTCATTGTTACTTTTCTTATCTATCTTTACTTCGTCTACATCAATTATAAGCATATAAAAAGACTAGATGAAAATTCTAGTCCAAAACAAGTTTTACTCGCTAATATTGGTTTAATCGCTGCTATTATTTTCTTAATAGGAGGAGGATTAAATCTATTCATTAGTATCTTTGGTGACGATGAAGACGACTTTTTACTCAACTTCTTTTAAACTACGATACAAAGAATGTTTTTCTAGCGTTCTTCCCTTTAACTCAGCCAGTTCTGAAACACTTACCACTTGGTACCCAGCCGCATAAAGTTTCGGCAAAACTTCCTCAACCGCATCAATGGTTGTCTCATACACATCGTGCATTAAAACAATATCACCATCACTCACATGCTCTAAAATATGATTAACAATATAATCTTTATCTCGATGCAGCCAATCTTCTGTATCAACATTCCATGTAATAAATGTAGTATCCAAAGTCTCTTTGATACTTTTATTCACATTTCCATAAGGAGGCCTCGTATAAAGGAGTTCTTGCCCTGTAATATTCCGATATATCTCTTTTGTTTTCTCTTCTCCACTCACAATGTCTTCTAACTTTTGCCTTTTCATATTTTTATGTGCATACGAATGACTTCCAATTTCATTTCCTTTATTTAAAACATTTCTTATTACCTCTGCACCATACTCCATACGATTGCCAACCATAAAGAAGGTAGCATGAGCTTTATTTTGCTCCAAAATATCCACCAAACGATTGGTTAATGCACCACTTGGCCCATCGTCAAACGTAAAAGCAATGGCTTTTTTATTTTTATCTAGAGCATAACCTTTTTCTTGCTCATATTCTGTATCTAAAGAAACAGGAAAATCTAAATAATCTTTAATATCATTATAATTCACTCGTAAATAAAGAGAATCAGAAATAAGAGAACGCAAAGAATCACTCGTATAATGTATAACTAATTCCGTCTCTAAAACTTGATACATTTTGGGTAGATTTGCATCATTCAAAACGTCTGCAATAAACTTTGGATATTTTAAATACAACAATTCTTCTACTTTTTTAGAAAAAGCCTCTTCTGTTCCACTTTTTAAATACGTTGTAAAATCTGTTTCTTCTCCAGTTGTAGCATCGACAAAATGACTCACAAAAGTCTCTCCATCTTGAAAGGCTAAATAGACAAATTTATTTTTAATATTTTCATTAGCCACCAATTCTTTTGCTTCATTTTCTTTTAAAATTGCATTTACCTTTTCCTCTACTTTAAAAGAATGAGAAAATACTGGGCGTAAATCCCCTCTATCTTTTCCAAAAACAAACAAAAAAGTAAACAAACATACTGCAAGCATTGCACATCCAATTTTTACATATAACTCTTTCATAACCACCACTACTCCTTAGTATAACAAAAAATAATCACTTTACGCGTTATTTTTATACAAATCTTGATAAATAGAATTTGATTTTAAAAGTTCTTCATGTGTCCCACTTGCAACAATCCGACCCTCATCCATAATATGAATGACATCAGAATCTATTATAGTAGACAAACGATGAGCAATTGTTAAAATGGTATGGTCCTTAGAAATCTCTCGAATAACTTCTATAATCTTTTCTTGTGACTCATTATCAAGAGCACTCGTCGCCTCGTCAAATAAAATAATCTTACTATTCTTAGACAATGCTCTAGCAATGGCAAGTCTTTGTTTTTGACCTCCAGATAAATTGACACCACCCTCACCTATCTTCGTATTGTACTTGTGAGGTAAAGACAGGATATAGTCATCAAGCAATGCATCTTTGCAATACTTTCTTACTTCTTTTAAAGTAATTTTAGGATTGACCATTTTAAAATTTTCTAAAATTGTCTTATGAAACAAAAAAGGGTCTTGTCTTATAATACTTATATTTTTTCGCAAACTCTCTTCATCATATTCTCCAATAGAAACACCATCCAAAAGAACTTTTCCTTTCGTGACATCAAAATAACGTAACAACAAATTAAAAATAGTACTTTTCCCTTGTCCACTTTTACCAATAATGGCAACTTTTGTATTTTCCTTTATATGTAAATCAAAATGCTCTAAAATTTTCTTCTTATTATCATGATACTGGAACGTTACATTACGAAAATCAATTGAACCTACGGGACTTAAATTATGATACTCTCCAAAAAGCATATCTTGATAAAGAGTATTATCAATAATTTCATGAATACGCTCAACCGCCACTTTTAATTTTTGATAATAGGTAGAAAAAGATGCAAAAGAATTTACTAAATTCATAAAATTATAAATGTAATAACTCATAGCTACTAAAAAAGTTAAAGTACTTTTTCCCATTAAAATAAGTACAATAATTGTAATAAATACAACTGCTACCAATACTTCGTCTAAAATATAAACAAACGCGTAATAATTTTGTTCATAACGAATTGTATCATCTCTTTTACAAAATAAACTTTCTACAATTTCCTTCAAATGTTTAAATATGTTTTCATGAATGCCTAAAGCTCTTATTTCTCTTATTCCATGAATATCCTCATCTACCTGAGCAACATACTCATCATTTTGTTCCTTAATTTTTTTCTGAAATTCTTTTAATTTTGGACGATAATTACCTGTAATTTTATAAAGAACAACCAAATAAACAAGGATTTCTAAAGCAACCCAAAAAGAATTAAATAAACAATAAAAGAATACAAGCATACTAGTAAGCACTCGAATAACAATTTGTAAAAGAGAAGAAATAGAATCTGTAATAGTCTCTGAATCCGTTGTAATTCGATTAATAAACTCACCACTTGATTTTTCCTCAAATGCTTTTGTTGGTAATTTCAAAACCTTATGAAACAAAACGAAACTTATATTTTGTATAACTCGAAAACTTAAACGCGTCGAAACAAGCACACTAAGACGACTAAAAAAAGCATAATTTACAATACTTAAAAACAAATTAATTAGAAGTGTAATGACCGCCACTTTAACCGCCATCTCACTAGCGGCATTAATAGCATACCCAGATAAATAACCATAAGTCACTCCAATTAAACTACTAAAAAGTGCAAAGAAAATAGCAAGTAAAATACTTTTTTTCTCCTTCATTAAAAACGGTTTTAAAAACCGAACAATCTCTTTATTAGACATATGTCTCACCTTGCTTATCCATTATAATAAAAACAAGAAAAAAAGGCAACTAATTCATTACCCTTTTAAACATCCTCTCCAAGTCATAAATAGAAAACTTAATAATCGTTGGTCTTCCATGCGGACAATTGTAAGGATTATCACAAAGTACAAGTTCCTGTAATAATTCCTCTACAGCATCAGGCCCAATATGCATATTCGCTTTGATACTCATTTTACAAGCCAGAGTAATGGCAATATGCTCGTTAAATTTCACTGGGTCAAATTCTCCATTATTTTTAATTATAATATCAATAATCTTCCGAATGGACTCTTCTTCATAGCCTATTTTTAGCCAAGTCGGATGTTCTTTAAACACAAAAGTATTGACACCAAACTCTTCTACCCCAAATCCCATATTTGTTAAAACAGACAAATGATTTTTAATTGTTAAAAATTCACTCATTGAAAGTTCAACAGGAATAGGAAACAACAAAGAAGTGGTGGCAACATTTGCTTCCATTAAAGCCTTTAAATATCTCTCGTAATTCACTCGTTCTTGCGCAGCATGCTGATCAATTAAATAAACCCCCTCTTCATTCTGCGCAATAATATAAGTGCCTAGTGCAACACCAACCGGGTACAACACTAACTTTTTTAACTCTTCATTAATAATGATAGGCTCTTCCTTTTCTCCTTCATAACTTAAGTCCAAGGCAACTTGACTACTGCTTTGATAATTTTCTTCCTTTTTTTCTTCTTCTTTAATAAAATTTTCGACATATTGGTCCTTGATTTCATTGTACTCTGGTTTCTTGACAGCATCAGGAATTAATAAACTTTGATACAAAGCATCCTTAATCATTTTTAAAAGTAAATCATACAAATCGTTTATTTTATCCAATTTAACATCTTGCTTTGTTGGATGGATATTGACATCTAAAAGCGTTGGATCTGTATCAATTTTTAACACCACAATCGGAAACTTTGTGTCAGGTTTATACGTGTAATACGCATCATTAATCGCCCGATTAATGTCATAATTTTTAACTACTCGATCATTTACAATCGTAATAAAATGGTTTCGATTAGACTTCAAAATTTCTGGTTTACAAATATACCCATACACATCAAAATCGTCATTACTTGCCCGTACCTCAATCATTTTAGAAGACACACTTAACCCATATATTTCATGAATACATTTATGCAAATTGCCACTTCCACTTGTTTTCACTAAAACACGATCATTATTCGATAAAGAAAAAGAAACACCAGGATGGGACAACGAAAGACGTTCTATTAGAGAAACACAACCAGCTAGTTCGGAAGCTTCTGTCTTTAAATATTTAAGACGTGCTGGCGTATTATAAAACAAATCACTGACCTGTATTTCCGTTCCACGCCTTGCATCACTTGCCTCATTCCTAAGAATTTTTCCTCCTTTGATTTCCAAAAAAGTACCTACTTCTCCAAACGAAGTCTTTAAAGCAACTCTCGAAACACTAGCAATACTAGGTAGTGCTTCTCCTCGAAAGCCGAGCGTATCAATAAAAAACAAATCATCATCGCGATATAACTTACTAGTAGCATGTCTAGAAAAAGCAAGTAATGCATCCTCTTTATCCATACCATCCCCATCATCCAAAACAGAAATCGATTTTAATCCACCATCCATTAAAGACACCACAATATGGGTGGCATGGGCATCCAAACTATTTTCTACAAGTTCCTTCACCACACTAGAAATTTTTTCTACCACTTCCCCTGCTGCAATCTTATTGGCTAAATTCTCATCCATTACGCGAATTTTACTCATACTACCTACTCCTTATCAAAAAAAGATATTCGCTTTTCAATTGCTTCTTTATTTTTTACATAGACATTCAAGTTTGCTTTCGTTTTACACGTCGCAAAACCAAGTCCTTTCAAAACCAAATCTTCATTCTTTAGAAAAGAAAGAGAGATACTTCCATAGTTTTTAAGAAAGGTATTCTTCTCATATACTTTAATTATTTTTAGTAAATTAGGAACATAAAAAATAAGATGACACATTTCTCCTTTATTTTCTATTCGTACCAAATCTTCAATAACTACGCTAGCACCCTTTTTAAGCGGATAAAATAGAGGACGTAAACGCTCTTTTCCATTTACTTTTTTTATGACTTCTAAATTAGTATCTGCATAAATTTTATTGGCATATTGAAATCCCGGTGTATCGATAAAAGTATACCCCTCTTCTAAAGGAATACGAAGAAAACCAAGGGTTGTATTAGGAACCACACTGGTCGTTATCTTTCCTCCTTGAAAAGCATTCAAAAGTGTCGACTTCCCTGCATTTGTAAACCCTAAAAGATACGCTTCCTTTTTATCTTTTTCTTCTAAAAAACGCAATATACCTTTTACATTGTAATTCTTAACAGCAGAAAGAAACATAGAGTCTTCTACACCATAGATATGCCTTAGCCACACTCTCATTTTTTCATAAGAAAGTGACTTAGGAAGCAAATCTATTTTAGAAACCAACAAACATTTAGGTAGAGTAATACGCTCATACATAGATAGAACTTCTTTGTTTATATTAAAAATATCTACCAAAAAAAATGCATAGGATCCACTTTGATTAACAACTTCTAGTACTTCTTCGTTTTTAGAAAAAGAAACAAGTTGTACATCATTGTAATGAACAAGTCGAAAACAACGGGCACACAAAGCACCCTCTTCTAATTTTTCTAAAGGTACATACCCAAGTCCCCCTTTATCTTCCGTTTGCAATACAACGCCACAACCACTACATCTAATCATAAAATTCTCCTACTTGAAATAATCCTCTTTTTTCTAATTTTTTAAAAATACGTCTTTCAAATATTCGATTGATTTTTGTGCCAAACAAATCTACATTACTAATCGGCTGTACCAAAATACTTAAAAAACCCATACGATTTGCACCCAAAACATCTGTAAGCAATTGATCCCCTATACAAGCAATTTCATTATCTTTAAAATGATAAATATCCATAATTTTTTTATACTTCTTTTTAAAAGGCTTACGTGCTTTGCAACTAGAATCGATATTTAATTTTTCTTTAAAAGGAGTCACTCGCTCGCGTGTAGCATTGGATAACAATATCACTTTAAAACCAAGCATATACAAATCTGCAAAAAAATCCTTTAAATCTTTATCTGGACCAGGGACATTAATCGGAGCAATCGTATTATCTAAATCAAACAAAATACATTTTATTCCTCGCTTTTTTAAATTTTCATAATCAATATCATAAATATTTTTTTTATACATATCTGGAATAAACTTCTCCATACCCTTACACCTCGCAGTATAAGTATAACACACATAAGTCCTTTTTGAAAAACAAGAATACAATTTCATTTAAAATATATACTTAAGTAAAGGAAGTGTAAATATGTTATTTACCCTAATGAATATCCCTACTTTGACAGTTTTAAAAAGAAATATGGATCTAGGCTAGATAAAATCTAG
>CAMUBM010000028.1 GCA_947087145.1 uncultured Mycoplasmatota bacterium | reverse complement strand
TAATTAAAGTATAGAACCAACCTCTGGTTTGATCGATGCCCTCACAAATAAAATCGGCTGGAAACTGCGTTGCAAACAACTCCTCGTTTTCAAAAGGATAATGGTATTGTGCAAAAGGCATGGATCCAGAATCAAACCAACAATCAATGACGTCTTTGCATCTACTCATCACTCCACCACATTCTGGACAAGTAAGATGTACATCATCAACAAAAGGTCTATGCAAATCAATCGTCTCATCAATCTCTTCTATCGCACGCTCCACTAACTCATGTCTTGAACCTATCATTTCATCATGGCCACATGAACAAATCCAGTAAGGCAAAGGAGTCCCCCAATAACGACTTCTAGAAATGGCCCAATCATTCATATTTTGAAGCCAATTTCCAAAGCGTTTTTCACCTACATAACTTGGATACCAATTGACACTTTTATTGGCTTCGATAATTTTATCCTTTATTTCTGTAACTTTTAAATAATAAGAAGGTTTGGAGTAATACACTAAAGGACTATCACATCTCCAACAATGCGGATAGTTATGCACCATTTTTTGTTTTTTAAACAACTTATCATTTTCTTTTAAATACTTTATAACCTCTTTGTCCGCATCAAAAATAAGCATTCCTTTCCATGGTCCTTCTATATAATGCCCATCTTCTCCCACAGGATTTAAGAATGGCAAATCATAACGTCTTCCAACACTTGCATCATCCTCACCAAATGCGGGAGCAATATGAACAATTCCAGTTCCATCTTCTGCTGTTACGTAGGTATCACAAGTAACATAAAAAGCCTTTTTCTCTACTTTAAGTTCTGGAATCAATTGCTCATATTCCATGTACTCTAAGTCTTTACCCTTATAAGTTTCCAAAATGGTAATATCTTCCCCTAAAACCTTAGAAACCAAACTTGCTGCCAAAATGAATTGATACTCCCCCGACTTTACTTTTACATAAGTAAGATCAGGATGCACACACAAAGCAACATTAGAAATTAGAGTCCAAGGAGTCGTTGTCCATACCAAAAAATATACGTCCTCTCCCTTTTTCTTCATCGGAACAATGACTGTTTCTACAGAAATCTCTTTATATCCTTGAGCAACTTCGTGACTAGCTAAACCCGTTCCACAACGAGGACAATATGGTAAAATCTTATGACCTTCATAAAACAAACCTTTTTTAAAGAACTCTTTTAAAATATACCACTCTGTTTCAATATAATCATTATCATACGTCACATAAGGGTGTTCGATATCAATAAATTGACCCATCTTTTCTGTTAAATCCGTAAACGCTTCTTTATTTTTCCATACCGACTCTTTACATTTTTTATTGAAGGCTTCAATTCCATATTTTTCAATATCGCCTTTTCCAGTAAAACCTAACTCTTTTTCAACCCCCAATTCAACAGGCAAACCATGGGTATCCCATCCAACTTTACGAATAACTTTTTCACCTTTCATAACATGATACTTACAAAGGGTATCTTTTAAAAACTTCGCAAGCATATGATGAAGACCTGGAAATCCATTAGCAGTCGCTGGCCCATCATAAAAAACAAAATTCCGAGCATCTTTTCTTAATTCATTCTGACGCTCCATAATGGACATAATGCCACCCCAAGATTCTAAAATACTTTGCTCTACCTCACAAACAGGTCTTTTGTCCAATTCTTTAAAATTTCTCATAAATTTCCTCCTAAAAATTAAAAAGGCGAATACCAAAAGGACGAGAAACACCCGTGGTACCACCTTATTTTTTTACTTATTTTTGATAACGCAAAAACTTTTGCGGAAAATCCTACTTTTTTCAGACTTTCAACTCCCAAGTGATTTTCAGAATAAAGAAGTTATTCATTTTCACCAATCATGAACTCTCTACAAATTTCATTTAAACTTACTCTCTTGCTCTTTGTTTTTTCACCACTAGTATATACAATTCTCTAATTTGTGTCAACTAAGACAAATGAAAATTTCACCCTTCTTACCTTTTTAAGGAATTTTCTTCAGCAATGACATTCTCATAATATTCTTTTTGTTCTTTTACTGAACCAAAAATTAAAGCCATCGCACCAATACAAGCAAATATTTTTATATATATCCATATATAAGAACTATCCATATTCTTTTTTCTTTTTTGATAAGGAATAACCTCTGTTTTACAACTATTCTCTTTCATTTTCTTAATATTTTGACGTAACTTTTGTTCCTCTTCAAATACTACTTTTTCTGCCAAAAGATATAAATTTTTCTTTGATAATCGTTCCAGTTCCCTTAAATTAACCAAGTCTTCTGTCATTTTTAAAACACATTGTGGATCAATTTCCATTTGTTCTTTTTCCATAACTTATTCCTCAGTTAAAATAGGTTTGTATTTTATAACATAAGCATGTAATGCCAACTTAAATTCCGCCTCATCCTTTAAACTTAAAATATTCTTTTCATCACTAGAAAGTTTTCGAATACACAAAGCCTGTGCATTGTCTAATTGACACATATAAATATATTTCACGCCATCAATAGGAATCGTATCCATAATAGCATATTCCTTATTATCTTCTAAAACAACAGTTTCTACCTCAATCATACTCCTCTTGATTTCCTCTCTTTCCATGCCTCTACTTGCAAAGCAACATATTCTTTTAGTTCATTCTCATTTTGAAAACCATTTTTATCTAAAAAATCTTCCATACTTATGTAATTACAATTATAAAAAGCATTATAAGTTCCCAAAATTTGCATCATTTTATGATTTAATGTATTCTCTTCTCCATAACGCATAAACGTTTTATAATAAAAATACCAAGTAACAAAAGCATCTCCATCATATTTTTCATGAAGAGTAGTCACCATTGCTTGCATATTGTATTCATAAAGAGGTTGCATATATCCTTTTTCATTTGCTTGGTATCTTACATCACTTCGATTTTTTTCAAAAACATTCAAGCGATAATTTTCTAATGCTTCTTCAAGAAAATCATTTTCTTTATAATTTTCAATTACAGAAGAAACTACAGCAGTAGCACCAGAACCTAAAGAAAAACCTATACCTCCTGCAATTCCCATAGTAACAGCAAAAGTAGCAAAATTCTTTTTCATAAATTTTAATTGTTTACGTACATTAGGAACAACAACTTCCTGAATAAAAACACTAGAATGATAAGCAAATTCTGTTACCTGCATTTTGTATTTTTCTAAATCTATCTTGGGGATCTGAATCGTTTTCTTCTCTTCTTTTAAATAAGGATTTCGTTCTTCTTTCTCTTCCATTTTTTCAACTTGCAATCGTTCTTCTATTGCCTCATTGGTAAGATTTCCTATTTCAGTCAATGCTTCTTGATTTTTAACTTGCAAATCTTGCCGAGCTTTTTGTATATTTGTAGATGTATTGGAAGAACCAGTATAAGAACTATTTTGTAAATCATCCAAAAATTGATGTATATCTTCTTTTCTATCCCCCACATTTTTTAAAGATTGCTCTATTTCACCTAATTCTTCATCAAAAAAGATTTCATGCATTTCATCCATAAGTTTCCACTCCCTATAATAAAACTATACTCTTATTTACTATTACTTGTCAACGAAAAGCAAATACCTTTACAATCTGACATTTTTTTCGTTTTTTATGCTATAGTATTTATGATAGAAAGAGGTTATTCGAGATGGTATTAGAGAAATCAATTTTTAAAGAATATGACATTCGAGGCACTTATAAAAAAGATTTGGACGAAGAAAGTGCCTACCAAATTGGTCGAGGCTATGGAAGTTATTTAAAAGAAAAATTAGGAGAAAATACCTGTGTTGTTGGAAGAGACAATCGTCTAAGTAGTTTTTCCCTTGCCAATGCTTTAATTTGTGGAATTACAGATAGCGGATGCAACGTACTCAATTACGGACAAATTACAACTCCAATGCATTATCTAACAAGACATATAAACAATATGTATGGCATTATGGTAACCGCAAGCCACAACCCCAAAGACGACAATGGTTTCAAATTTTCTTTTGATAAACTTGCAAATGCGAGAGGCCAAATGATTTATGAATTTCGTGATTATTGTCTAGCAAAAAAATTCACAAATGGCAAAGGAAAAGTTATAGAAAAAGACATCAAACTAGAATACTTTTCTTATATGGAAAGAAACATTCACATGGGACAAAAAAAAGTAAAAGCTGTGATTGATTTAGGGAATGGAGCCACTACTTGTATTGCCAAAGAAATACACAAAAGATTTCCAAACATTGAAGCCACTTTTATTTGTAGTGAAAACGATGGAAGATTTCCAAATCACCACCCTGACCCTGCCGTAGAAGAAAACATGGAAATGCTAAAAGAAACCGTTTTAAAAACACATGCTGATGTTGGAATTGCTTACGATGGAGATGGTGACCGTATTGGTGTAGTATTAGAAAACGGAAAATACATTTCTGCCGACCAATTTATGATTTTGATTATTAAAGACTTACTTCCTAAACTAGAAAACAAAGGTATTTTATACGATGTAAAATGTTCAAAATCTTTAGAAGATGAAATCATAAAATTAGAAGGAACACCTATTTGCTACCGAACAGGAACCAGTTACACAGAAGCAAGAACCAAAGAACTAAATCTTTCTTTTGGGGGAGAATTTTCTGGACATATATTTTTTAATGATCGAGATTATGCCTTAGGAAGCGGGATTTATGCAGGCTTAAGACTAATAGAAATTCTATCCAAAACGGATAAAACATTAAGTGAAATGTTGAATGACACAACCCACTACTTCTCCACTCCAGAAATAAAAATAGCCTCGACCAATGAAAAAAAATTTGAAATTACAAAAAAAGTATTAGAATATGCTCAAGAAAAAAATTACCAAATCAATGCCATTGATGGGGTACGAGTAACATTTCCAAATGGTTGGGGCCTTGTCAGGGCAAGCAACACAGGTCCAAACTTAACCCTTCGTTTTGAAGCCACTACCGAAGCAGAATTAGAAAAAATAAAAGAAGAATTTACAAACGTCGTAAACGAATATCTGTAAATTCTTTTTTATAACTATAATTTTCTCTTCAATATTTGTTCTATCTCTAATTCATCAAAAGCATCCCCATTTTCTTCTAAAATTTCACTAGAATAGAATTCATACTTTATAGAATGCATAGAGTTAGAAAGAGCAAGAATAATAATCAAACAAATAAACGCAAGAAAAAAATCAATTTTTGTGCTCCATCGATAATACTTTTCTGTTTCAATTTGCCATTCTTCATAATCTTTTTCATGAATCTTACAATAATCGATAGCTTTACTAGAAGCTTCTGCATAAAACTCCATTCTCTCTTGTTGTAAGAAACAATCTAAATTTTTTGTAATTTCATCCTTTAACCACATACTTTCTACAAACCACTCTTTTACAATGCCATTTTCCTCTACAAAAACCAGATTTTCTACTAACAGACGAATTCTATTAAAATTCTCCATTACAGCCTTTGTTTTCTCTACTTCATCTTCAACCTCCATAGAAAGCGAATAAAATTGTCGGTACATCGCACATAAATAATTTAATGTTACCCATTCCCTATAATTATCAATTTTAGTATAACTCAATTTTTTTACAAGCCACGCATCAATACGTTCCAACGGACAATTTGCCCACAAATTCATAATTTTTCCTATTATTTTCAAGATGTTCATAAAAATTACCATTCTTTCCACTTATTTATAATAACATAAAAACATTTATAAAAAAAAGAACTAAACTTGCATTAATTCTTCTTCTTTTTCTTTCAACTTCTCATCCACAATTTTATTGTATTTATTAATGGCTTCTTGCACTTCATTCAACATTAATTTTTCCTCATCTTCTGGATACTCTTCCCTTTTAATTGCATTATTCTCTTCCTGACGAATATTTCGTAAAGCAACTCTCGCTTCCTCTGCAACATCTTTGGCTTGTTTTACATACTCTCGTCTTCTATCCTCTGTAAGCTCTGGAACCGTTAAAATAATAATTTCTCCGTTATTTGTTGGAGTAATTCCAATATTCGCTTCATTAATTGCTCTTTCAATATCTTTTAAAGTACTTCGATCAAATGGCTTGATCATTAACTGTCTTGCCTCAGGAACCGTTATATTTGCAAGACTTTGAATCGGTGACATAGAACCATAATAAGACACCATAATTCCATTTAACATTGCAGGATTGGCTCTTCCTGCTCGAATATTGATTAATTTATTTTCCAAAGCAACTATTGCTTTCTCCATTTTTTGTTCTGTATTCATTATTTCCTCCTCATTTTAAACTGATACTTATAGTATCATTATAATCGACTCCATTTGTTTTGACAACATATTTCATAACAAGTTCACCACTCTCATCCACATAAAAAATCATGTTTACATTTTCCTTGAAAGAAGCGATTGTCTCATCAATGCGAATATAAGGAACTCCTTCTACATACGTTTGATTCTCCATTAGTTCCTCACGAACAAGCAATTTCATTTCCGATAAAGTCGTACGATACATTTTCAACAATTCTTCAAAAAAAACCAGTTCTCCTGTTATAACAGAAAAAGTATAAGATTGCATCTCCACAATAGTTGATAAACCTGAAACACATGAATAAGGAGATACATAAACGACTAAAGTAATATAATTATCATAAGAGAAAATGCCAAAATCAACAATTTCTGCTTGATAAATATCTGTTGAAGTAGTACATACTATATCCGCAGGTTTCGCCTGCATCCGAAGAAGTGTTGTCTTTTTTTGATCCACTAAGTCTTTTATAGTAGCTGTAACTTCCTTAGCACCTTCACTATTCAAATTTACCACTGGATATTTATAAACAAGAGATAACTCTTGAGAGATATTTTCTTCTTGCTCATAATAAACAAAATCTTTTGTTTGATCAACTTTCAAATTAGAATAACTGACTGGCTCTTGTTCTTCATAAAACGTTTGTTCTTCTACCTTTTCTCTTTTGCTTTGATAAAGCAAAAAAGAACCTACAACAACAATTCCCAATATAAACAAAAAAAAGCAGCCAAAACCTAAATAGGCATTACTTTCTTCTTTCATGAAACATCTTCCTTTAAATAATCTTTTATAGCTTGATCAAAACTACTCTTTAATTGTAATTTTTTTCCATCAGTAAAATACTCCTCTGGTGTCACCATTCCCTTTAAAAAAGTAATTTCATTATTGAAATACGTAATTTTACCATCCTTTAAAATAACCACTGAAGGAGCTTTGATATCAATTGTTCCAATATCCTCAGTAACCAAATAATCTTTCAAATAATTAACTATATATGTATAGGCTTTATTATTCATAGAACGATCTCTTTTAAAATTATAATAATAAATAGTGTCTATTCCATTCCATAAAGCCACTTCATTTAAATAATCTGCATAGTAATGGCTCCAAATATTAGCAGGAAATCCAAAAAAGACAATTCCCGACTTCCCCTTAAACAAATCAAGTACTTCATATTCTCCAATATATTGATAAACATTGTTTTTTGAAATATCCTTATAATCATTAGAAAAACGAACATTATCCGTTATTTTTGTTTGAAAATCTTTTGTCCCTAAAACAATAAAAAAATAAAGCATAATAACAAAAAGAAAAAATTGTATTACTCGTTTCATTTTTTTCATAACCATCACTACGTTTATTATAGCAAACAAACCAGTTTCTTTCCTAACATAAAAAAAGACATTCGTAAATAAAATGTCTAATTATTACCATTCACTTGGTTCATAACTTCTTCAGCAAAGTTATCGCTTCGATGTTCCATACCTTCACCAACTTCATAACGAACCATAGATTTGATTTCTCCACCATTATTCTTTACATAAGTAGAAACAGAAATATCTCCATCTTTAATAAATGCTTGTTCAACAAGACAAATTTCTTTAAAGAATTTATTCAGTCTTCCTTCTACCATTTTTTCAGCGATATCTGCTGGCTTTCCTTCATTCATAG
>CAMUBM010000027.1 GCA_947087145.1 uncultured Mycoplasmatota bacterium | reverse complement strand
TGTATATTTTAAAGACCATTCTTTTATTAAACCATTTTCTTTTGTATATTTTTTCTTTTTTCTTCCTAAACTAGTAGGTGTAAGGAGTGATTATCTTTTGAAGTCAACAGGTGTTATTCGAAGAATTGATGAGTTGGGAAGAATCGTTTTACCAAAAGAAATTCGACGCAATTTGGGAATTCGTGATGGGGAAAGTTTGGAAATATTTGTAGAGGAAGATAAAATTGTATTAAAAAAGTTTTCTAAAATTAAAGATTTTAAAGAAACTATTTATTCTATTTGTTCATTGGTTTCTAATGTGTATGATTGTAAGTTGCTTGTCACGGATAGGGATAAAGTAGTTTATTCTAATTTTGATAAAGAAGTAATGGAGTCTTCATTAGATAAACAATTGCTTGCATTTATTCAGAATAGGGAAAGTGTTGTTAAAAATAGTTTACAATCTTATACTTTTCAAGGGGTAGAGAAAAAAGGATATTATTTTATTTGGCCGATTATTTCTTCTACAGATTGTTTAGGACTTATTCTCCTTTATAGTGAGTTTACTATTCCAGAAGAACAATTGTCACTTTTAAAATTAATTTCCGCTATGATTGTAAGTAAAGTGGATATTGCTTGAACTTAAAAAAATTCTGTGTTACACTACTTTTAATTAATGAAGAAGGAAAGAGTAACATTTTGGAATTTTAAAGAGAGTTTGTGTTTGGTGAGAGCAAATAAAGGAAAAAATGTGAACATGGTTCTGGAGTTAAAACGGTTCATTCTCGTTACGAATTAAAGTGCATGAATAAAATCATGAATTAAGGTGGTACCGCGGGTATTATCTCGCCCTTAATTTGTGATTTTTTTGTTTTTAAGGAGGAGATATCATGGAAAAGTTATTAATTATGGCTTATATGGGAACAGGGAAAACCGAATTAGAGAAACAATATGAGAACGTGGTTGATTTTGATTTTCAAGATTATAAATATATTTATGATGCTTCTATTAGACATTTACCTTTAGAATTAAGAAAGGGTTCGACTGATTTAAGAACAGAAAATTCCTTTTATCCACAAAATTTTCTTAAGGATGCTGTTTTGTTGCTTAATGAAGGAAAGATAGTAGTCTCTCCTTTTATAGACCATGTATTTCACGCTTATGATAGTTTTAGAATACAAGATAAAGTAGAAAATTTGCGAGTTCTATTGGTAGCTCCTAGAAGAGATAATTTTTTAGAGTATGTGGAAAGATTTAAATCTAGAGGGAATAGTGATGCATTTATTTTAAGAAGAGAGAAAGAATTTTCTAGTTTAATTGATTTATTTGAACAAGCAGAAGGCTATGAAAAAGTTGTCATGAAGCCTGGGCAATATTTAAATGAAGCAATAGAGGAATATGGTATTTCTTTAGTTAGGAAAATAAAATAGATTGGAGGATAGAAAAATGAATTTAAAAGAGATTAATCAAAGAATTGCAGATAGAAGTGAATGTTTTTATTGGCAAACAGATAGAAAAATATCGGCAGAGGAAGCAGCGATGGTTTGGAAAGATCGACATTCTGCCATATCGAATGAAGAGTTGTTTGAAAAGATCAATAATGTATTAGAAGATGATAAATTAGTCTATATACAACCCTTTGATGCAGGCGCACAGACAAGTTTAGGTAACGTTAATTCTATACGAGTTGGTGTTTTAGAAAGTGGCAAAGAAGTAATTATTAGATGTCATCCTAAAGGAGTTCGTAATGGTTATTTTTATGCGGAAAGTAAAGCAAGTGAAATTGCAATAGAAAATGGACTACCTGCTTATAAAACTTATTTCATTCATGAACTAGAAAATGAAGAAGATATTTCTTTTCAAATGATAGAAAAATTAAAGGGAGATAACGTTCAATTTTATTTGAAAGAGCATCCAGAAAAAGAAGAAGAACTTGTCACCATTATGGGAAAAACGATGGCAAAATTGCATACAATCAAAATGAAAGGGTTTGGACCTTTTGATAATGAAAAAGCCAAACAAGGTCTTTTGTGTGGAGTGCATAACTTTTTAAAAGATTTTGTCTATGCTGGTTTAGAAGAAAATTTAGAGCGTTTAGTGACTTATCAAATTTTATCAAAAGATATGGCAGATAAAATGAAAAATTTATTTGATACGACAGAATTATTGAATTCCAATTTATCTGTTTTAATTCATAATGATTTTGCAGATTGGAATTTGCTTACTGATGGTAGTACGATTACCGGTATTATAGATTGGGATGAATGTGCTGCAGGACATCCTATCGGAGAAATTGCTTGTTGGTCAACATTCTTTGATCCTGAAAGGATAAAGCCGTTTTTAAAAGGATACTTTAGTGAAGTACCTATGTATGAGCATTTTGAAGAAATGTTTCAATTGATGCGGTTGCGTTATACGATTTCAAAAATGGCTTTACGAATTACAAGATATACTTATTTGCAAAATCAGGAATTTAAAGATAAGATTGAAAATGGTAAAAAACATTTAGAAGAGTTAATAGAAATATTTCATTTGAATGAAAAAGAAGAAAGTCGAAAGAGGAAAAAATAATGAATAAAGTAATTTTAGTTACTGGTGCACGAAGAGGGCTTGGGCTCTCTATTTCTAAAAAATTTGCTGAGGGGGGGGTATAACCTTGTTTTAAATGGAAGAAGTCATTTAGAAGATTTTATAGATATTCAAAAAGAGATGGAAAACACTTATGGAGTAGAGTGTCTTGTTTGTATTGGTGATATTTCCAATGAAGGGGATGTAAAGCATATGCTTCATGAAGTGAGAGAAAAGTTTGGAAGATTGGATGTCCTAGTTAACAATGCGGGTATTGTTTATGATATGGAAATTGAGGAGCGAACGACTGCTATTTTTGAAGAAACTTTGCATAACAATATTACAGGAACGTATTTGATGTGTAAGTATTTTGGTAAGTTTATGTATGAACAAAAGGATACAACGCGTATAATTAATATATCGAGTACGAATGGGATAGATTGTAATTTTCCAACAAGTATTGATTATGATGCCTCAAAAGCAGCAATTAATTCTTTGACTCGAAATTTTGCAATGGAATATGCTCCGAAAATATTAGTTAATGCAGTTGCTCCTGGTTGGATTAATACAGATATGAATAAAGATTTACCTAAGGAGCTAGTGGAAGAAGAAACTTCTAAAATCTATTTAGGACGTTTTGCTGAACCTGAGGAGATTGCAAGTTTGGTTTATTATTTAGGAAGTGATGAAAATACTTTTTTAAATAATGAAGTGATTAAAATAGATGGTGGATATTAAAAAGAAAGAAGGTATAAAAAATGAAAGAAAAATTTTATATTACAACGGCGATTGCTTATACATCTAGCAAGCCTCATATTGGAAATACGTATGAGATTGTTCTTGCTGATGCTATTGCTCGTTATAAAAGATTAAAAGGATACGATGTTTATTTTCAAACAGGTACAGATGAACATGGCGAGAAAATAGAGTTAAAAGCCAAAGAAGCGGGAGTAAGTCCTCAAGAATATGTGGATGGTATTGCTAGTGAAATAAAAAGCATTTGGGATATTATGAATACGAGTTATGATAAGTTTGTAAGAACAACAGATGAACATCATGAACAAATTGTACAGAAAATATTTCAAAGGATGTTACAAAAAGGAGATATTTATCTAGGAGAGTACAAAGGTCTTTATTGTACTCCTTGCGAGTCTTTTTGGACAGAGTCGCAGTTAGTGGATGGCAAATGCCCTGATTGTGGTAGAGATGTAGAAATAAAATCAGAAGAGGCTTACTTTTTTCGCTTAAGTAAATACCAAGATCAATTGATAGAATATATTGAAACGCATCCTGAATTTATACAGCCCGAAGCAAGAAAAAATGAAATGATTAATAATTTTTTGAAACCTGGACTACAAGATTTATGTGTTTCTAGAACTTCTTTTGATTGGGGAATTCCAGTTTTAGATAATCCTAAACATGTGGTGTATGTATGGTTGGATGCTTTAACAAATTATATTACGAACATTGGGTATGATCCAGATGGCTCAAGTCAAGAATTTTTTAACTGGTGGCCTGCTGATTTGCATTTAATTGGAAAAGATATTATTCGTTTTCATACGATTTATTGGCCATGTTTCTTAATGAGTTTGGATTTGCCTTTACCTAAACAAGTTTTTGGGCATCCGTGGCTTATTATGAGTGATGGAAAAATGAGTAAATCTCGTGGAAATGTTATTTATGCGGATGATTTGGTGCATGAGTTTGGAGTCGATGCAGTAAGGTATTATGTATTACATGAAATTCCGTTTGCTTCTGATGGTGTATTTACAAAAGAATTACTTATCGAGAGAACTAATGGAGATTTAGTGAATATTTTAGGAAATTTGGTAAACCGGACAATTGCTATGGCTAAAAAGTATTTTGCTAGTCATTTGGAAAATAGAAATGTAGTAGAGGAAGTAGATAGTGAACTTCTTTCTATGGTGAATGGTTTGGAAGAAAAAGTGGAGGCACGCATGAGCCATTTGGAAATTGGTGCGGCTTTGGATGAAATCTTTGAAGTATTGCGAAGAAGTAATAAGTATATTGACGAAACGACGCCTTGGACTCTTGCAAAAGAGGAAGATAAAAAAGAACGTTTGGAGACAGTGCTTTATCATTTGATTGAAAGTATTCGAGTATGTGCAGTATTTTTAAGTCCTTTCTTGCCGGAGACAAGTGAAAAGATATTTCAACAGATACATTCTACTAATCAAGAATTTCAATTTAATAAAAATACCATTTATGATTTAAATGAGCCTGAGATTTTGTTTCAAAGAATTGATGGAGAAAAATAATTAAAACCTATGTATATATGTAGGTTTTTTCTTGTTATTTGTTTTGAGATTTAGTAGAATATTTTTCATGAGAAATTTACGAGTAGAAAAAGAAATAGAAGTAGCAAAAAAAATTATTTTTAATAATAAACAATATTCTCAAGGGTATAAAAAGTATCATGTTGTCCCTTTTAAGGGAACCGAGAATATAAAAGAACTTTTTTCTCAACTCCAATCTGCCTTTCAAGTTTTATTAATGGTAACGGGAAGTGGAGACCAAGTTTTAGAAGCAGTACTTCATGGAGCAAAAGATATTACTTGTTTTGATATTAATATTCTTGCAAAGTATGGTTGTCAGCTTAAAATTGCAGCAGTAAAGGTTTTATCTTATGAAGAATTTATTACTTTTTATACTAGAGGTTTTTCTTTAGAACTTTTTAAAAAGGTGTCTTATTGTTTAGAAGAGGATAGTTTTTATTTTTGGGGTTCTCTATTTGAAACCATTGACCATTATGTTATTCATACTTCTTTGTTTGATACAAAAGATCATTCTCGCTTTGGCTTAATGGATACAAATTTTTCTATTTATTCCAAAGAAGACTATGAAGAAATTAAAAATAATCTTAAAAATGTTACTATCCATTATATGGATGAGAATTTATTAACTTTGCCCAAAAAGTTGAACTCTCTTAATAAAGAATTTGACTTGGCTTATTTTTCAAATATATTTTATTATTTGGGAAAAAATGAGAAATTTTATGCTAAATTTCTTCTTCATAAAATTTGTCCTTTTATAAAGAAAAATGGTGAAATTCTTTTTCATTATTTGTATGGAGCAGGAGGAAAAATACAATCTTCTTCTTTTCAAGATATCTTGTGGATAAATTATAATCTAGAAATTATTGAATGTTTAGAAAAGTATATTCCTTTAACTAAGTATAGGGTTTCTAATTCTGGTTATGGAAATCCGTTGGGGGACAAGGATGTGGCTCTTTCTTTGAAGAGGTAGTTTTCTTATCTTTTTTTTGTTATAGTATTTTTTGGAGGTAATCTTTATGTTTTGTGATACACATTGTCATTTGTTTCAAGAGTACTATAAAGATGTAGATAAAATCATTTTGCTAGCCAAAGAAAGCGGTGTAGATCGCATGATTGTTGCTGGTTGTGATGGAAAGAGTAATCAAGAAGTTTTGGAATTAGTGCAAAGAAAGGAATTTTATGGAGTACTTGGAATACATCCAGAAGAGATATATACGAGTACTTTACGCGATATGGGATTTATTAAAGAGCATTTATCGCATTCTAAAATTATAGGCATTGGGGAAATAGGTTTAGATTATCATTATGATAAAGAGAATAAGGACGAACAAATTCGTCTTTTTGAGGCTCAGCTCGGTTTGGCAGAAGAAATGCATATGCCTGTTGTTGTTCACTCTAGAGAAGCAACCTTGGATACAATTTCGTGTTTGAAAAAATATAAGGTAAAGGGAGTTATTCACTCTTTTAGTGGAAGTTTAGAGACTGCTAAAACTTATATAGATATGGGATTTTTGCTTGGAGTAAATGGAGTTATTACTTTTAAAAATTGTCATTTAAAAGAGGTTATAAAAAAGATTGATTTACATAATATTGTATTAGAAACAGATTCTCCTTATTTAACACCAGTTCCTTTTCGAGGAAAGCAAAATGATCCTAGTAAAATTAAAAATATTGCAGAATTTATTTGTGAATTAAAGGATGTTTCTATAGAAGAATTAGTTAAAATTACCAATGAGAATATCAAGCGTATTTTTGACATTTAGTAGAATGTTTGGTAGAATAAGTATCACAAATGCGAGGTGAAGTAAGTAATGCGAAGCTTACTAAAATCACTAAAAAAATTCATACAATTGTCTTTACTTCTACTTCTTGTTTTGTTTGTAGAGTCAAGTAATAATATAAAAGAAACGAAAGTTTTAAATGATAATTATAATAAAAGTATCGATTTGTCTACGATGGCTTTGAAGTTAAAAGAAGATATTGCCAATGACTTGTATAGTGCGAAAGATACTTTTACTGGAGATTTAACTGGTTATACTGCTGATTGTCCTTTGTGTAGTGGTCGCCTTGCTTGTTTACCTAATTATTATGTAATGGACGGAACGGATACATATCAAGATATTTCTTATGGAGAAGTGAAAATTGTTGCATCGAGTAAGAATTTACCTTGTGGTAGTATTATTCGTTTTCATAAGGAAAGAATTTCTGAAGATCCTATTATCGCAATCGTGCTTGATAGAGGGGTATTAGGAAATGATATTGATTTACTTACCCCTGAGGTTGCTTACGCGAATAGTTATGTAGGACGTTCTGTAATTACTTATGATGTTTTAAGAAATGGATGGCAATAAGCCATTTTTTTTGAAAGGAGGAATTTTTATGGAGTATTTAAAAGCCAAAAAGAAATATGGTCAAAATTTTTTGAAAAATAAGGAAATGTTGGAAAAGATTGCGAATAGTATTTCGGTGCAAGAGAATGATTTGATTTTGGAAATTGGTCCTGGAATGGGAGCTTTAACTTCTTATTTATATGATAAGGGATCGTATTTACTATGTTACGAAATTGATGAGCGAATGAGAGAATATTTGGAAAAGTTTAATACAGAGCGTAGTTGCGTACTTTTTGGTGATTTTCTAAAGCAAGATATTTTAAAAAATTGTAAAATCTATCCCTACCAAAATATTTATGTTGTTGCTAATATTCCTTATTATATTACTTCTCCAATTATTAGTAAGTTAATAGAATTAGAAGAGAAACCAAAAGAAATTATATTATTGGTCCAAAAAGAGGTGGCAGAACGGATCACTGCTGATGCAGGTTCTAGAGATTATAATGCTTTTACTTTGTTTGTAACTTATTTTTATGATGCTCAACTTTTGTTTTATGTAGATCGAAATCAATTTGTTCCTTCTCCAAATGTAGATAGTGCAGTGATTCAACTTACAAAGAAAGAAAAAATAGAAGTACAGGATAAAGATTTTTTTCTGCGATTTGTTCGAGATGCTTTTCAAAATAAAAGAAAAACTTTAAAAAATAATTTGAAAGAGTATGATTGGGAAAAGATAAAACTTATATTAGAAGATTTAGGATATAGTGAGTATGTGAGAGCAGAGGAAATAGAAAA
>CAMUBM010000026.1 GCA_947087145.1 uncultured Mycoplasmatota bacterium | reverse complement strand
AAATTAGGAGAAGAAAGAAAAAAAGGGAAAGGGTTGTATCCTTTTTCTACTTGGAGTGGATGTCGAAAAGATACCCCACGGCTAGAAGTGGAAAAACAAATAATGAGTAGCATAAATCAATTAAAAGACAAAATATCCATTTTAAAAGAAATAAAGAAAAAATACGATGTAAATTCTTATATGAAATCAGTTCCATCTATTTTTAATGAGGAAGCACCTTACGTGCATTATAATCAAAAAATTATTGATTTTTGTTATCAAACAGGAACAGAACTAGGTGTACATCTTTACGTATTTGATACACCAAAAGAAGAAAGTAGGTAGTAAAATTGAAAAAAGAAGAAAATATTTTAGGAACAGAAAAAATAAGTAAACTCATTAGAAAATTTTCCATTCCTTGTATTATTTCCATGTTAGTAAATTCACTATACAACATGGTGGACCAAATTTTTATTGGTAGAGGAGTAGGAATGCTTGGAAATGGAGCAACCAATGTCGTGTTTCCAATTAGTGTGATAGCCCTTGCCTTGTCTCTAATGGTAGGGGATGGAGCAAGTGCTTATCTTAGTTTAAAGTTAGGAGAAAAAAAGAAACAAGAAGCTTCTAAAGGAATTGGAAATGCTATTATCTTAGCAAGTATCCTTTCCACTATTTTTGCTATAATATGTCTAATCTTTTTACCCCATCTCTTAAACCTTTTTGGTTGCACAGAAAACTTAAGAGAATATGCAAAAGACTATGGATACATTATTTCCTTTGGTCTTCCATTTGTCATGATTGGAACAAGCCTAAATAGTATTATTCGTTCAGATGGAAGTCCTAAATATGCAATGATTACCATGGTAACAGGTGCTATACTAAATATTATCCTAGACCCCATCTTTATTTTTCTATTTCACTGGGGAGTAAAAGGAGCAGCCCTAGCGACCATTTTAAGCCAATGCGTAACTTTTGTATTAAACATTCTTTATATTAGAAAGTTTAAAACCATTACGATTCAAAAAGAAACATTAAAACTACAAAAAAACATTATCAAAAAAGTTCTTCTATTAGGTATTAGTAGTTTCATTACTCAAATGAGTATCGTAGTAGTCATTGCAACAGAAAACCATCTACTAGGCACTCTTGGCGCCACAACAGAGTTTGGCCCCGATATTCCAATCACAGTCCTAGGAATTGTTATGAAAATCAGTCAAATCCTTTATAGCATTGTTTTAGGAATTGCAATTGGTGCCCAACCAATATTTGGCTATAATTATGGGGCTGGAAAAAAAGAAAGAGTAAGAGAAGCACTAAAGATTGTTCTAGGAACCAGTATTATAATTACAACTATTGCCTTTATTTTATTCCAAACCATTCCCGATAAATTAATCTTAATCTTTGGTTCAGGAGATACAAATTATATAAAATTTGCCTGTCTAACATTTAGAATTTATTTAATGCTTGTCATTTGTAACGGAATCCAAATTCCAGCAGGTATCTTCTTTCAAGCCATTGGAAAAAGTAGTAAAAGTGCAATTTTATCTCTATCTAGACAAATAGTATTCTTAGTTCCTTCTATGCTTCTATTAGGTCATTTCTTTGGACTTATGGGACTTTTATATGCAGGAGTTGTTGCAGATGCATTAGCCTTTCTATTAGCCATGACTTTCATTTTATTAGAAAGCAAAAACTTAAGTAAAGAAACAACACCAAAAGAAGAATTACTTCCACAAGAAATAAAAAAGAACAACAAGAATGACCACATTGTAATTACCATTGCTCGTGAATATGGTTCAGGAGGAAGATACATTGGAAGACTTTTAGCAGAAAAATTAGGAATCAATTTCTATGACAAAGAACTCATTAAAAAAGTTGCAGAAGAAACAGGACTTTCTATGGAATATATCGAGCAAAACGAACAAAAAAGAACCAATCTAGATGCCTTTAATAATGGCTATTACTTAGGATTAACGAATGCTGACGAACTCTTCTTAAAAGAAAGTGAAATCATAAAGAAAATCGCCAAAAAAGAAAGTTGTGTTATCATCGGTCGTTGTGCAGACTTTATATTAAAAGAAAATAAAAATATTACCAAAATATTCATTTATAGTGACACAGAACATAAAATAAAAAGGGCAACAAAATACTATGGATTAGCGAAAGAAAAAGCAGAAAAAGAAATTGAAAGAAAAAACAAATTACGAGCCAATCATTACAAACATTACACAGGAGAAATTTGGGGAAAACTAGAAAATTATGATATTGTTCTTAATAGTGACACTCTTGGAGTAGAAAAATCTGCTAATATGTTAGTAGAAATCATAGAGAAAAAGAAAGGAAAAGAAAATGAAAGATAAACAGCCATACACAATAGAATTATTTTTTTATGCTGGAGACATAAGAAAGCAAGAAAATTTTCTAATTTATCCAAAAAGTTTAGACGAAGAAGATTACCAAGAATTATTAGAAACCATTTGTGCTCCATTTGAACAAGAATTTAGAAATGCAGGAATTCATCAAGTACATGAAATAGAAAAACGTTTAAAAGAAAACCAAACTTATCCTGACCCTATAGAAAATAAAGAAACAAGTAAATGTTTTATTGCTCAAATAAAAAAAGGCGCAGTTGTATTTCGCTACGGCTACGATGGCAGAAGAGAACAAGGCACAAATAGAATTCAATACACCATGGAAGGCTTTTTTCTAAAAGGAATTGATCTTCAAAAAACAAAAGAAAGATACCAAAAAATCGGTATTGATATAATAAAAGAGTTAGAAAGTAAAATACCTTCTCCTATAGAAGAACTACTAACCACACAAAAACAAGAATTATTTAATATGGTTTTGCAAAAACATTTTGATGATAATTTAAATAACTTATACAATGATTTTTATGTTGCATGTGAGAAAGAAGAAATTGCAGTAGATAAAACCATTACAACAAGGCCTTTATATACAACAAGTTTAGTGAGCAAAATGGAATATATAAGAAAAAAAGTTTTTAAAGAGTTTTTTATGTTATAATAATTAGGAAAGGAAAATGGCCGTAAAAATAACATATTTTGTTCATGGAACAACAACTGATAATTTAGAACACAAATCAACTGGGTGGCTTCCTGGTGAATTAGCAGAAAAAGGCATTGAACAAAGTATTACTTTAAAAACACAAGTAGACATTAATCAATTTGATATTGTATTTTGCTCTGATTTAAAAAGAGCAATCGATTCTGCCAAGTATACCTTTGATGGGGTAAAAGAAATCAAAAAAGACCAAAGACTTAGAGAATGCAATTATGGCGACTACAATGGGAAAGATACAAGTTTTGCTAATTACGAAACACATATAGAAAGCAAATTTCCAAACGGAGAAAGTATGCAAGATGTAGAAGCAAGAATAAGAGATTTCTGTACAGATTTAAAAGAAAACTATGACAGAAAACATATAGCGATAGTCGCACATAAAGCTCCTCAACTAGCATTCCAAGTAATTACTGAAGGAAAAACTTGGGAAGAAGCAATAAAGGAAGACTGGCGAAAAACAAAAAATTGGCAACCAGGTTGGACTTATATAGTAAAATAACTATATAAGTTTTTTCTTTTATAAAGTGTCGACTGAAAGTGCAGTATTTTATAAAAAATTTTTATCAAAACATAGTATAGCAAAAGAAAACAAAAAATCCAATCAAAGAAATTCTTCCTAAAACCGAAAATCTGTTTTATAATAACTTCACAAGTTTTAGGAGGTTTGTATGAAAAAGAATACAATAAAAACACTAATGGCTACTTTGGGCTTAAGTACTTCCATTTCGCTACTGGGGGGGGTGCGGAGATACAAGTAAACAAATATATGTTGGAGACATAGGAGCATCAAAAATCACTTATAACAAAGAAGCAAACTTAATAAGTGGTTCTATTTCTTATGAAAATTTAGAAAAAGGATATTTAAAAATAGCAACGCTTGAATATAACGGGAAAGAATTAGAGCCAAAATTAAAAGCAATATACTTTTATAAATACCGCCCCATGAGAGGTGGCGGAGGATATGACACCATCAATTATATCGACTTAGAAAGTGGAGTTACGCAAATAACTTATCTTTATCCCAATTATTACAACGAAAAAGAAACTCCAGAAATCACAATTGGAGAAAACTTTACTATAATAGAAGAAATATCACTCTTTGATTTCATTATAGAAAATAATTGGTTGCAAGAGGAGTATGATATAAATGAATTAATAAAATTTTTCGAAGAAATAGTAAAACCAGAATTAGAAAGTCAAACTGAAATAAAAAACAGAGAGAAAGTGTTAAAAAATGACTAAAGAAATAAGAATAGACATAAAAGCTGCAATTGCATTATGTCAAATTATCGACGAATACGAAACGTTTATGAAAAATTTAAAACAATTCACCAAAAAAAATGAAACTGAAAGTTATATAGAAGGGGATATGTTAGGCGAAATATTTCGACCCAATCCTTATTTTTATAATAGAAAAATAAAGAAATTTTATAAAGAAAATCATATAGTAATTAACAAATTAAAGAAGTACATAGATGGAGAAACATTTGTTTTTTATTTTAAAACCACTGAAATAGCACAGGAATTCTTTCAATACTTAAATCGCAACAGGAAAGATTTGAACAAAATCTTACTTACTTTAAACCAATTAGAACAAGTAGGATTTAGAGCCATAGAATTAGACGAAACAAACGATTTTACAAAAACAGAATATAAAGTTTATAAAGAACCTGAACAAAACAAAGAAGATAATAACAAGGTATATTTTTTAGAAAATTTAAAAAGAATACCTACTTATGGTACAGAAATAATAAAATACCAATCCCAAGGTTCGAACTATAAAATAGAGTTTTGTTATAGCAGTTATACAAAGTGTTTGGTCTGGTATTCTACAATATTTTTAAACAATCTAACTTTTGATACAAACCTACTTCCAATAAGCGAACAGGAAGACAACTTAGCAGTAAATATGTGGAAAGGAATGATGGCTAGCCTAGATACAGAAAAAGAAGTAGAATGTAATCAAATTACAAATGCAGTAAACTTACACATTGAGCTTGCCAATCTAGCAAAAGAAATCAATGACATGGAAAAAACGTTAAAAGGTTTAAAAGGTTTTCAAGAAACAGAAGAATTAAACGCAGCTTTATTACAAACAAAAGTAGAGCTAACAAGAATGAAACAAATTAGTGAAGAATATGATAGGAAAATAACAAACAATGACTCAAGTATCACTGAAGATGTTTTGAAAAGAGAAAGAAGTAGAGAACAAAGTCGAAGAGAAGCCATAAGCAATTTGCGCACAAAAGACAAATAATAATCAAAAACTTACATATACTATAAGCAGAAATAAATTGACTTAACCGAAGTTTAGTAATAAAATAAATCTATACAAAAATTTTCTATGGAAAAGAAAAAGTAAAAAATAAACATACTTTAAAGAGAAGGCTAGATTGCTGCGAATGCCTAAAGATAATATTTTTGAAAGACAACTTTTCATAACATAGAAACGCACTCGTTGCGATAAAAATAAGAGAGTACCTAGTAAAGTAAGGTGGCACCGCGGAAAACTGTTTTCGTCCTTACATTTATTAGGTTTTTTTATTTCAAAAAAGGAGAAAAAGAAAATGATAACAAAACCAAAAGGATGCTACGACATCGTAGACAAAGAAGCCGTTAAATTTAAAATTATGAATAGAGTCATCGAATACTTCTGTGAATTCTATAATTACGATTACATAAGAACACCAATATTTGAGTCTCGTGATTTATTCCATAGAACGGTTGGGAGTGATACCGATATCGTCACCAAAGAAACCTATGACTTTAAAGACCGAAGCGATAGAGAATTAACTCTTAGACCCGAAGGAACAGCAGGAGTCGTAAGAAGTTTTATTGAAAACAAAATGTATGGAACAGGACTTCCTAAAAAATTCTATTACAATGGCACCATGTATCGTTATGAACGCCCAGGAAATGGAAGAAATAGAGAATTTACCCAATTCGGTGTAGAGATACTCGGAAGCAATGACCCAATGACGGATGCCGAAGTCATTTCTATGCCTTATCGCTTATTTGAAGAACTTGGTTTTAAAGACTTAAATGTCAAAATCAACAACTTAGGAGCCAAAAGCGATAGAGAAAACTACAAAAATGCTTTAAAAGAATATTTAAAACCCTATATCGATGACTTGTGTGAAGATTGCAAAGTGCGTTTTGAAACCAATCCTTTACGTATCCTAGACTGCAAAGTAGATGGTGACTCTGAAATACTAAAAAATGTTCCAAGCATTTTAGACTACCAAAGCGAAGAATCAGAAAAAAGATTTAAGAAAGTACTTGAATATCTAACATATTTAGATGTCGACTATGAAGTAGATGACAAAATTGTAAGAGGCCTAGATTATTACGACTACACGGTATTTGAAATTGTATCAAATGCAGAAGTTTTAGGAGGAGCAAGTACTATAGCGGCAGGTGGAAGATACAATGACTTAGTAGAAAAACTAGGTGGACCATCTACTCCTTGTATGGGATTTGCAAGTGGGCTAGAACGTCTAAGTCTTGCCATGGAAGAAATGAACATGCAAGAAAAACGTCCACTAGATGCCTATATTTTATACGTCAACGAAGAAGAAAAACTAAAAGCTCTAATGCTAGCCCAAGATTTAAGAGTTAGCGGTGTATCCGCCGATTATGATACCACAGGAAGAAGTTTAAAAAGCCAATTCAAAGAAGCTGACAGAAACAAAGCAAGAATGTTAATATTATTAAATAGTGAAGACTTACAAAAAGGACTAATAACAGTAAAAGATAACATAACCAAAGAAGAAACAAAAATTGATGAAAATGAAATCATTGATTACATGGTTTCAAATATATAAGGAGGATAAAAATGGACTTAAAAGATTTATGGAAGAATACAGAAGAGTACAAAAACAAAGAAGTAGAAATACATGGTTGGATCAGAAATCACCGTCGACAAAAAGATTTTGGTTTTATTGATTTCTCCGACGGAACTTGTTTTAAGCATATCCAAATAGTTTACGATACAAATCTTTCTAATTTCGAAACAATTAGTCATACTCTAGTAGGAAGTGCTTTAAATGTAAAAGGAGTTCTTGTTCCCTCTGAAGGAAAACAAGAAGTAGAAGTAAAAGCAACAGAGATTATTATTCTAGGTTCTTGTCCAGAAGACTATCCCATACAGCCCAAAAGACACACCAAAGAATTCTTACGCGAACAAGCCTATTTAAGACCAAGAACCAATCTTTTCCAAGCGGTATTTCGTGTACGTAGTGTAGCAGCTCATGCCATTCATACCTATTTCCAAGAAAAGGGCTTTGTTTACTTTCATGCCCCTTTAATTACAGCAAGTGACTGTGAAGGAGCAGGAGAAATGTTTCAAGTAACTACACTCCCTCTAAACAAACTAAAAGAAGAACCAGATTATACTAAAGATTTCTTTGGAAAAATGACCAATTTAACTGTAAGTGGTCAATTAGAAGCCGAAACATTTGCAACCGCTTTCAAAAAAACCTATACCTTTGGGCCAACATTTAGAGCAGAAAACTCCAACACCAAAACCCATGCCGCAGAATTTTGGATGATTGAACCAGAAATGTGTTTCTGTGACTTAGAAGGTGACATGGATGTAATGGAAGATATGCTAAAATACATTGTATCTTACGTACTAGAACATTGCCCCGATGAAATGAACTTTTTTAATGAATTTGTTGAAAAAGGAATTATAGAAAAACTAAATAAACTTCTAAATTCAAAATTTACTAGAATTAATCACAAAGAAGTCATTAAAATACTAAAAGAAGCGGATGTAAAATGGGAGTTTGCACCTGAGTATGGTAGTGACATTGCCAAAGAACATGAGAAATACATCACCGAATACTTTGATGGTCCTGTATTTATTAAAAATTGGCCGAAAGATATCAAAGCTTTCTATATGAAACAAAATGAAGATAATGAAACAGTTGCAGC
>CAMUBM010000025.1 GCA_947087145.1 uncultured Mycoplasmatota bacterium | reverse complement strand
CCCCCACTTTACAAAAATACCCCCTAAGGTATATCATGATAATGAGGTGAAAACAAAATGGAAGAAAAACGATATACCTATCGGAGTGATACAGAAAAGAAAAGTCTTACCAATCGTTTAAATCGAATAGAAGGCCAAATTGGAGGGATAAGGAAAATGATAGAAGAAGAGAGATACTGCGACGATATCTTAATACAACTCCAAGCCGTAAACAAATCGATAAAAAGTTTAGCGAATGTTTTACTCGAAAACCATATGTACAAATGTGTAACCGAAGAATTCGAGAAGGGAAACACAGATATCATTGAAGAAGTAATCAGTCTATTTAGGAGATTTCAATAATGAAAACGATTATCTTACAAATTGGAGGAATGACTTGTAGTGCTTGTTCTTCCGGACTAGAAAAATACTTAAACAAACAAAAAGGAATAGAAAAGGCAACCATCAATTTAATACTTCAAACAGCAACCATCGAATACCAAGGGATTAGCCTAAAAACAATCGAAGAATATATAGAACAAGCCGGTTTCAAAAGCGAAGGAGAGTTTAAATCGATTACCAAAAAAGAAACAACCAAACAAGAAATGCTTAGATTGATTTTTATGGGAATTCTCCTAGTGAGCCTAGTTTTGATTACAAAAGCAACTAATATTCCTTATTTAAAAGGGTTAAATCAAAACGCTTATATATGGATTTCTTTAGGAATTTCTCTCCTTTTCCTAGCCTATGGTTTTTCACTATTAAAAAGTGGATGGAAAAACTTACTCCATAAAATGCCAACGATGGATAGTTTAGTTTTTCTTAGTGTTTTCTTTAGTTTTTCTTATAGTTTATATAGTACTATAGAAATTTTTTTAGGGAATATAGAAAAGACCAACCATTTGTATTTTGAAGCCGTGTGTATGGTTCTATACTTTGTGAAAATAGGAAAGTTTTTAGAAAACAAAAGCAAAGACAAAACGAAAGATGCTATCCAAGAACTCGTTTCTGTAACACCTACACACGCTTATAAAAAAGAAGGAGAAAAAATCGTAAAAGTAGATATGGACGAAATCAAAGAAAACGATAGATTGTTTGCAAGACCTGGGGAAAAAATTGCTGTAGATGGTATCGTTTTAAGTGGCAAAAGCCATGTCGATGAATCCTTTATCACAGGAGAAAGTAAACCTGTTTTAAAAGAAAAAGGAAGTAAAGTCCTTGCAGGCGCTATGAACTATGATGGGGGAATAGAATACCTTGCAAAAAAAATTGGCAAATCATCTACCATCTCTGAAATTGTCACTTTGGTTGTAGAAGCCACCAATACAAAAACCAAAACCCAGAAATTAGCAGACAAATTAAGTAGTTACTTTGTACCTTTCCTATTACTATTCGCATTTCTTGTTTGTGGGTTCCAACTTTTAGCAAAAGTGCAAGTAAGCGAAGTATTCTTACACTTTATTACTATCTTTGTAGTGGCTTGTCCTTGTAGTTTAGGACTCGCTGTTCCTTTAGCTGTTGTTGTTGCAACGAATAAATGTGCCAAAAAAGGGCTTTTCATAAGAAAAAGCGAAGTTTTAGAAAAAGCAGAAAAAATAGATACGCTTGTTTTAGACAAAACGGGAACCCTTACCTATGGAAAAATAAATGTTTGTAAAGTTTACAATTACTTGTCTATCAAAGAAAGTGATCTTTTAAACCTAGTTGCCAACCTAGAAGAGTTATCCACGCATCCTATTAAAAGTGCCTTTCCTATCAAAAAACAACTTCCTGTTACAGACTTTCAAAACTACGAAGGAAAAGGAATAAGTGGAAAAATAGGAAACAACACCTATTATTTAGGAAATAAAAAACTAGTAGAAGAACGAAAATGCAAAGAAATGCATGAACAAGATTATGAGGAACTTTTGCACTTAGGCTGTACCATTATTTATGTCCTAGAACAAGACCATGTCATTGGTCTAATAGGTGTAAAAGACATTGTACGAGAAAACACCAAAGAAATTATAGAAAAAATCAAAAAAGAAAGCATAGAATTAATTATGCTAACTGGAGATAACGAATTTGCAGCCCACCAAATTGCAAAAGAACTAGGAATAGAAAAAGTAAAGGCAAATTGTCAACCAAAAGAAAAAGCCAAGTATATCAAAACCCTTGAAGAAGAAAATCATAAAGTCATGATGGTAGGAGATGGACTAAACGATGCTCCTGCTCTTGTCCACGCAAGCATTGGAGTAAGTATAAAGGAAGGAACAGATGTAGCAGTAAACGCATCCTCCGTCATACTTATGAACAATAATTTAGAAAATCTTTTAGATTTACTACATACTAGCAAAAAAGCAGTAAAAATTATGAAACAAAATATTTTCCTAGCCATGATTTACAATATAATCATGCTTCCTATTGCAGTAGAAATTATCCCATTTCCTATCCAAATAAACCCGAGTATTGGAAGTATTGCCATGGTAGGAAGTAGTTTGCTTGTAATAGGAAATGCATTACGAGTAAGTAAGGAGTGAGTAAAAAAATGAAAACAGAAAAAAATATTTTAATTGCCTTTTTATTAAACATGGCGTTCTCTCTATTTGAACTTTTCGGTGGAATGTTCACTGGAAGCGTTGCCATTTTATCAGATGCCATCCACGATTTTGGAGATGCAATGTCTATTGGTATATCCTTTGCTTTAGAAAAGAAAAGTAAGAAAAAACCAGACAATAAATATACCTATGGTTATATAAGATACTCCATTTTAGGAGCATTTATCACAACGATTATTTTAATTGTGGGATCAGTAATTGTTATCTATGGAGCCATCAAAAGAATGATAAACCCCATAGAAATTAACTACAACGGTATGATTGGTTTTGCTATTTTTGGAACGATTATTAACTTTTTCGCTGCCTACTTAACAAAAGAAGGAGACTCATTAAATCAAAAAGCTGTTAATTTACATATGTTAGAAGATGTCTTAGGATGGGTAGTCGTTCTAATTGGTGCCCTGCTCATGAAATTTACAAACATTGCCTTACTAGATGCTATTTTATCCATAGGAGTAGCCTTATTTATATTCATTCATGCTTTTAAAAACTTCAAAGAGATATTAGATTTATTCTTAGAGAAAATTCCTAAAAGTATTTCAGTAGAAGAATTAGAAAGTCATTTAAAAAAAATAAAAGATATTCTAAATGTTCACCATTTACACATATGGAGTATCGATGGCGAAAATCACTATGCTACATTACATATTGTAACCAATACCAAAGACCAAGAAAAATTAAAAAAAGAAATTCGTGAAGAATTAAGAGAACACGGAATTGGTCATGTCACTATAGAACTCGAAACCAATAAAGAGAATTGTGAAGAAATGGAATGCAGTCCAAATACAAATATGGAAGTGGGACACCATCATCACCATCATTAAAAAATATGATATACTAAAGTTACTTTAGAAAGGCGTTTTCGCTAGGGAACAAAAAAGAAGGAGAAAAAAATATGAAAACAACAATTAAAATAAAAGGTATGCATTGTGAGGGATGCGTAAAAAGAATAGAAAATGTTGTATCTACAATAAAAGGAATAAATGAATTTAAAGTGAATTTAGAAGAACAAAATGTAACTTTAGACGTAAAAAAAGAAAGCATTTTAAATGAAGTAAAAGAAAAAATAGAAGACTTAGGGTTTGAAATAGTATAAAATCTTAAGTCTTTTTTATACAAATTTTTAAAGACATAAGAAGTGTCTCTTTTTTTGGCATATTTTTTAAACGAAATTTGTTAGGATAACCACTCAATGGAAGGAGAATATTATGAATACTTTAAATTTGCATGGTGAAAAAAAGTTTGATGATAGTAAACAGATTGACTCAAATGGTCATGAATATTGGTATGCCAGGGAATTAATGATTTTACTAGAATATAGGAAATGGGAAAATTTCCATCAAGTGATAAAAAGGGCAATGATTGCTTGTGAGAAAAGCGATAATATGGTTTTAGACCATTTTCCTGAGTTCAGGAAAATGGTTGAAATAGGTTCAAACACAAAAAAGAGAAACAATAGATTATCGTCTTTCAAGATATGCTTGCTATCTAATTGTCCAAAACGCAAATCCTAAAAAGAAATCTGTAGCACTTGGCCAAACTTATTTTGCTATTCAAACAAGAAAACAAGAACTATCGGAGAGAGAATATGATAATTTATCAGAAGAAGAAAAAAGATTGTATCAAAGAAATTTAACGAGAAAAGGAAACTATTCTTTAAATCAAATAGCCAAAAATGTAGGTGTCAAAAACTTTGATAAATTTCACAATGCTGGATATAAAGGTTTAAACAATGGAGAAACAGCAGACGATATTGCTAAGAGAAAAGGTCTTCGTTATAGGGAGGAAATTTTAGACAATATGGGAAGTGTAGAATTGGCAGCGAATTTATTTCGGATAACACAAACAGAACAAAAGTTAAAAAATAACAATGTCAAAGGGGAAAACAATGCGAATAATACCCATTATACTATGGGAAAAGAAATCAGAAAATTCATTGCAAAGCAAGGAGGAACGATGCCAGAAGATTTACCTACTCCAGAGAAAAGCTTAAAACAAATAGAAAAAGAAAATAAAGATAAACTCATTAGACATAAAAAGTAAACGAAACAAAAATTAGCCAAAAAAAGAAATAGGAAAAGATAGAAATAGAGACTAAAAAAATATCTCTACCAAATTTTACCAATACCACTTGACAAACGTTTTTCGGGGGGGGGTATAATGGACCCATTAAAGGAAAGGAATTAAAAAATGAAAAGAGTTTTGAGTTACATCTTAGTGTTAGCAACAGTACTTTTTTTAGGAAGTACAAACGTCTTCGCCGACGGCTACTGGGAAGAATACTTTAAAGATACACCAATTACAGGATACACAGGATGTGGTTTAAATGGCCCCTCTTATTTAACAGAATGGAAAAGCATGAAAAAAGAAGAAAAAATAGTAATGGGTGGTTGTGGAGATTATACAACAAAATTTGTTCCAATGAATGGAACTGCCAATTTGGTTTTTGATAATGTCGGAACAATTGCAGTAAAAAGTAGCAATGAAAATATTGTAACTGCAACGACAAAACCATACGATTTCTCTTATGAAAAAAATCATTATGAAACTTATATCGAACAATTTAACAAAGCCACATTTGAAGAATTTTTAAAAGACTACGAAGGATGTGTAGATAACAATGGAAATTTTTCACAAGATAAACAATATTGCAACTCAGAATACACAGAAAAACCAACTTGGTGGGAATATAGTGAATACAAAACTGAACCTAAAACTTGGTGGGAAGCATACCAATTAGATACTGAACCAACAAATGCTGTAGAAGTCATTTCCTATGCAAAAGACTTAGGAAGTGCGACATTAACACTAAGTGCTTCAGGAAAACAAGATATCACTATTGACTGGAACATCAAAGCGTATGATTTTGGACAATATGTTGGACCAAAGAGTGCCCCTGACATGGGAAAAGGTTTAGCCCAAATTTTAAACAATTTAGAGAAATACAAAGACTTAATACCTACCCCAACAGACTACGATACAAACAAAACGTACAATTTTACTTATTATATTTCTGAAAAAGAAGACTTAAGCGAAGTTGTAAATGCTTTAAAAGGAAAAGACATTACTATTTTATTTCGCCAATACACAAATGTAGGAGAATCAACCTATTTCCTAAATGGAAAAGAAATTAAAAACGAAGTAGGAGAAGGTTTTACTTACAATCATAATATCTCTATGGAAACATCCATTATCAAAGACAAAATAGATAGCCTAGTGGATGTAAAAGATGCCATATATATTGACTTTACTTACCACGGTACCTTACCAACCGAATACAAACTAAGTGTCAATATAAGAGAATATATTGGAAACCAAATTGGAAACAAATTAATTGATCAATATTGTGCTGCTTTTAAAGATTATAAAGACGATGCTGGTTATGCCAAATTAGAAAAATGTTGGAACGATAACAATCTAACGGAAAAACACACCAAAGAATTAGAAGAGTATTTAAATAACACAGCATTCACTTTACTATATTACAACCCTGAAAAAGATGAAATGGAAGTGGTTGCAGAAAACCTAAAAGCAGTCGACGATAAAATAGAATTAACATTTGACCATTTTTCTTCCTACGTACTAACAAGTAACTTTACAAGAAAAGAGAAAAAATCAAACAATGCCCAAACAGGCACGCTAAATGTAGTTCTATATGGAACCTTTGGTGCTCTTTCCCTTGCTGGAATGGTCGCAGTCTTCTTAAAAAATCAAAAGAAAAATAGATAATAAGAAACGTTTTAGAAAAAATAAAACGTTTTCTTTTTAAATTGACAAACGAGAAGAAGAAAGCGTATGATTTGTAATAGCAAAGGAGAAAAAAGAAATGGCAAGTCAAAAGAATACTAAAAAAGAAAATACGACCAAAAGACAAAATACAACCCAAATAAAAAAACAGCCAAAAAAATCTAACCAGCAAACAAAAACAAATATGTCTTCAAGTACAAATAAAAACAAACAAACAACTTCCCCAAAAAGAAAAACAACGTCCTCAAGTGTTTCCACAAAAGCAAAAAAAATAACTCCATCAAAAGAAGAAAGCAAATATGAAGATTTTGACAATGCTTACTTACAAGACCCAAAAAAGAAGAAAAATACAAAAAGTAAACAAGTAAAAAAAACAAATTCACAAAAAACAGAAACAACAAAGAAAAATATTTCAAACCCAACGCAACAACCAAAAAGAAAAAAGGAACAAAGAACCAAAAAGAAACATAAATTAAAAGCCAAATATAAAAAATTAATTTCTATTTTTTTCTTTCTATTATGTAGTGCCGTTTTTCTTTTATACACTTATAAACTATTTTCTTCAAAAAGGAACTTGATGAAATCGTCGAAGAAAAAGAAAATATCATTGAAGAATTTGTAGAACCTCCAGAAGTTTATGAAGAAGTGAAAGAAGAAGAAAAAATTGAAGACATGAAAATTGATTTTGCTAAACTAAAACAAACCAATAAAGACATTGTCGGATGGATGGTTTTCAATAACAAGTATATAAACAACCCTTTGGTCCAAACTAGCGATAACGAATACTACTTAAATCATTCCTTTAAAAATAAAGAAAATTCCGTCGGTGCTATTTTCATGGACTACCGAAATACTTCTTGGGAAGATAAAAATGTAGTTTTGTTTGGACACCATACTCCTAACAATACCATGTTTGGCTCTCTATCTGATGTGTTTCAAAAAGACTTTTTCGATAAAGAAACCGCCGATATTATTTACATTTTTGATACCAAACATAACTTAAGAAAGTACCAAATCTTTAGTTATTATGTCATTGAAAGTGAAGAGTATTATATTACGACCTCTTTTGGAAGTACAAACGAATACAAAGAATTTTTGAATACTATTAGAAGAAGAAGTTTTGGTAATCGGGGAATTAATGTAACAACAAGTGATAAAATTCTTACTCTATCTACTTGTGCCGGACCACATGGAACTACCAAAAGGCGTGTCATTCATGCCAAATTAATCAAATAAACCAGACCTCCAATGTTTTTTTTTTATTTAGAATAAAATACCAATTTATGAAAAATAAATATCTTGACAAAATGTTTCGGGGGGGGGTATAATGACACTAGAAAGAAAGGAAGAAAAAATGAAAAAGAAAATAACAGGAATATTACTTGCATTATTTACACTATGTATGACAGCAAATGTAAACGCAGAAGAACAGACTTCCAACTTCATAGATTTGAACAATTTATGTATAACCAAGGAAGAAAATAAACTAGGAGTAAAATTTCAATTACTAAAAAATATGGTTTTAAATAATCAACCCGAAAGAATTGATCTTTTAGTTAGAAATGCAAATAACGAACAATTTGGTGGAAGTTGCTCCAATGGAATATGTGAAACAGAAGGACTAAAAATTGTTACTTCCACTTCATGTACTGCAACCAAAGAAGAAGGAACAGCAATAGAAGAAGATACAGCACTCACCTCTGGTATGACACTTGCTCAATATTACGAAATGCAAAATGAAAGTTTTGCAACTGCAGATATTCTAGTAGAAA
>CAMUBM010000024.1 GCA_947087145.1 uncultured Mycoplasmatota bacterium | reverse complement strand
AATCTTATCATTATTTATGCTTGAAGTCAAATATTATGTGGCAATTTGGCAATAAAAAGCGAGTCTATTTTGTTTTTAGAATGAACTTTTATTTTGATTTTTGATAGTCTATTTATTGATAAAGGAAAAGGTAAAGCATTAGTGCATGGAAAATAATTTTGAAAAAAAGAAATTTAGATTTAAAAGTTCAGTAGAGTGTTAAAAGCAAAAATATGTCTTGCAAAAATGAGATTGTTATGGAGAATAAAGAACTTAATAATAAGAAGTCTAGTGCCGAGTTTTTAATGTTTGAAAAACAGATATATGGCAGTGGTATTGAGGTAAAATTTGAAAATGAAGACCAAAAGTCGATGAGAGAACTTGCTGACGCTACTAGAAATACTATTAGAATGTATATACAAGAAATATATAATACTTGTGAATTAGAAGAAAATTCAACTAGTAAAGAATTCTTATTATTTTAAAAAGAAAGAAAACTAGAAATAAAAAGAAAGAGGGTGTTAAATTTGAATAATAAATTAGAAACAATGTCAAATTTATTTGAAGATAAAGAAATAAGAAGCGTATGGAATAGTGAAAAGGAAGAATACTTTTTTAGTGTTGCTGATGTAATAAGTGCATTAACTGAAGCAAAAATTCCGAGAAATTATTGAAGTGATTTAAAAAGAAAATTAATTGATGAAGTAAGTGAACTGTACGAAAAAAGCGTGCAGTAAATTATTATCGTAATAAAGGATATTCTGATGAATGGAGTAAGGCAAGACTTTCAGGAATTGTAGATAGATTTAAACTTACAAATGTTTGGAAAGAAGGAAGTATAACCAAACCGCTGGAATATGCTTTACTTACAAATGAAGTCTATAAAGAATGGTCTGGTATGAAAGCAAATGAGTATAAAGATTTTAAAGGACTTCGTAAAGAATCTTTAAGAGATAATATGACGGATATAGAAGTGGCACTAACTAATATTGGTGAAATTGCTACTCTGATATTGCTATTTCGGAACATCCACAAGGTTTAAAAGAAAATTTGAAAGTTGCTAAAAGAGGTGGAAACGTTGCAAAAGGTACAAGAATTTATATGAAAAAGAAACAAAGAAATCTGCAATATCTAAAGAAAATGCATTGAATTATCAATATGTTGAAAGAACAACAAAAAATAGAAAGTACAATTCATGAGTAAATAAAAAATTAAAATTGTATTATGTACGGTAAATTAGTTAGAATTAGATTTTCTAATACAGATATAAGAATGGATGCTTTGGAATGTTTTAAAAGATTAAGATAGAATTTTTTCATTTGACTTTGATAAATTTCTTCTTAAAACAACGAATGATAATGAATAATTTTACTATGGAATTTTATTCATAAATATAAAGTTCGTGTTGGGCTCTTGTAACAGCAACGTAATAAAGCTTTTTTTCTTCTTTGGTAAAGTAGTTTTCTTTATCTTGGTAGATCATTACAGCATCAAATTCTAAACCTTTTGCTAAATAGGCAGGAAGGATAACAAAGTCTTTTATAAAGTCTTCACTATGAATATCTAAGTAAGAAAGTTGGAAGTCTTTTTTTAACTCTTCGTACAAGCGTTTTGCAGATTCTTCATTTTTGGTAATGATGGCTAACGATTTGTAGTTTTCTTTTAAGTGTTGAATATCTTTTTTCAAGGTGTCTTTATTATTTCTAAGTCTTACTGGTTTATTTGTATTTTTTCGTATGGCGCAGACATGATTTAAATTTAATATTTTATTGGCATATTCAATAATTTCTTCACTGGAACGATATGTTTTGGTAAGTTCAATATATTTCCCGGGAAATATTTTGGTTAATTCTTCAAGTGTTTCATAATTGTAGAAAGGATTTATATTCTGATTGGTATCTCCTAAAAGGGTGAAAGACGATTTTTTGAAAATTTTAGATAATATAATATATTGTAAGTAACTGTAATCTTGGGCTTCGTCAATGACGACTTGTTCAATATATTTTTCATAGTAGAAGCCTTCCATTATTCCTTTTAAATAAACAAGGAGTAGTGCATCGTCGTAGGCAATTTGTTTGTTGTTTCGCAAGTTTAGAATATCCTTTTCTAACAAATTTTCTTGGAAGAAAGGACTTCGATAAAACATTTCTAAAATTGTTTTGTAATCTTTTTTGAATTCTAAACTTTCTAGAAGCAATTTATGGTAAGTTGCCTTTTTCTTTTTGCTTCCTCGGTAGTTGTTTTCAGAAAATTTTATGGCCATTTGTTCTAATCTCTCAAAAAAAGGAACAGAAGAGTATCTTTGGTGGAATAATTCGTTCAATTCTTCTTTGCTATAAAAATAGATTTTGTTTTCAGTGATATCATGTTGGAAAAAAGTTTTGTTTTCTAAGTCTATAACAAACGCTTCTAAGTCTTTGATAATCTCATTACTTTGTTTGTATTTTAAAGTGGAGCTATTTGCATTTTTTCCTTGGTAATGGCGATTTAAAAAATCTATATATGACTCCACACTTTTGTATTCTTTTATCATTTTGTTTAAATAATCATGGAAAGTTGTTTGAAGTGTATTTTCTTCTCCTAGTTCTGGTAAAACGTTTGCTATGTATTCAGTGAATATTTGATTGGGTGAAAAGATAAGTACTTTGTCGGCGGTTAGGTTCTTGATTTTGTAAAGTAGAAAGGCAATGCGGTGGAGGGCCACACTGGTTTTTCCAGAACCTGCAATTCCTTGGACAATTAAGTGTTTGTCTTTGGTATTTCTAATGACACTATTTTGCTCTTGTTGAATGGTTGTGACAATGTTTTTCATTTTATCGCTAGATTCGCTTGCTAAGACTTCTTGTAAGAGTTCGTCATCAATGTTTAGGTCACTATCAATAATGCGTTTTAGTTTTTGCAACTCAATTTTGTATTGCCTTTTTTGATGTAAGTGAGTCGTTATTCTTCCCATAGGGGCTTCATAACTACAAGGACCTGTTTCGTAATCATAAAAGATACTACAAATAGGAGCCCGCCAGTCATAGATTAAGTTGTCTAAATTTTCGTCTTTTAAGTAAGTCATTCCAATATAAATTTTTTGTTTTTTGTTTTGTTCATTGTCCACTACAATGGAAGCAAAGTAGGGAGAGTCTTTGATTTTTAGGAGTTTTTTGAAATAGTCGCGTTCTCTTAGAAGTAAAATGGCTTCTTGTTCGTTATCGGTTCTAACTGCATTTAATTCTTGTTTGTCCATACCGCCTTTGTTTTCCCAAGCGTATCTTCTAAATTCTTTGATTTTTTCGACATCTTCAAAAATAGAAGTTTCCATTTCTTCTATTTTTTGGTTTAAGTAGTTGCATGTTGTTTGCAAGTTTTGCTCTTCTATTTTTCTTTCTTGTTCGTTCATTTTTTCAACCTTCTTTCTATTTTATAGAACAAAAAAATTCCCGAAAATGATATTCGAGTTCTAAGTCTTGTTTTTAAGTTGTAAGTAAAAAGTCTATTTCATTTTATCCGGAAAAGAGAGCTATGTCAATTACAAAATTATGATAGAGTATTTTGTGTTTGCATTTCTGTGTAGGTCTGCAAGGAGTGAATTGTAATTGCTTTTTGTAAAAAACGTCATTCTCTTATGGAGAAATGAAGTAGGTTATGGTATACTATAGATACTACAGGGGAGGTGCTTTTTTATGTATATACCACTTAAAGTTACTACTGATTATAGTTTGCTCCAAAGTACTATTCCTGTTTCTTCTTTACTTTCCTTTTTGGTGGAAAAGAAAATTCCTAGTGTTGCTCTAGTGGACGAAAATTTGTATGGAGTCATGGAGTTTTATGATGCTTGTTTGAAAAACAGTATAGAGCCTATTGTGGGGCTTTCTATTACGTTACAAAACAATTCCCTTTATTTGTACGCAAAAAATTATAATGGGTATCAAAATTTATTAAAGTTACACACGATTTTGTCGGAAAGAGAGATTAATTTTGTTGATTTGGAGATGTATCAAAAAGATATTGTTGTAGTGGTTCCATTTGTTTCTCTTTCTTTATTTGCTGAAATAGAGCGTATTTTTAAGGTTGTTTTTGCTGGGTACCAAAACGAATACGAGAAAACGCATGCTTTACTTAAAACGAAACAAATTGTTTATGTTCAAGACATTCGTTCTTTAAAGAAAGAGGATACGCAGTATCTTGCTTATTTAGAAATGATTTTAAGGGACGAGAAAGTAAGTACGTATCACTCACAAAATTATGAAAATAATTATTATAAAGAAGAAGTATCTGAAGAGGATAGAAAGACTACGTATGCTTTTGCTAAGTTGTTTTCTTTTTCTATTCCAAAGAATAAAAATCGTATTCCAGTTTATGATGTGAATATCAAAGATTCTTTTTTGTATCTTCAGAATTTGGCTCAAAAAGGGTTAAATAAACGAATGCAAGGCTCTGTTACAGAAGAGTATCAACAACGATTGGACTATGAATTGGATGTTATAAGAAAGATGGGTTTTCCAGATTATATTTTGATTGTGTATGATTATGTTTTGTTTGCTAAAAAAAATGGAGTGTTTGTGGGGCCTGGCAGAGGAAGTGCAGCGGGAAGTCTTGTGTGTTACTCTTTAGGAATTACAGATATTGATCCATTGGAATATCATTTGCTTTTTGAGAGATTTTTAAATCCTGAGCGTGTTACAATGCCTGATATTGATATTGATTTTGAAAATACCAAAAGAGGGCAAGTGATTGATTATATTAAGGAACGCTATGGAGAAAAGAAAGTGGCTTCTATTCTTACTTTTGCTACGTTTAAGAGTAAACTCGCTCTTCGAGAAATTGCTCGTATTTTTGAATATGCGACGAATGATTTTGATCTGTTAATCAAAGAGATTAGCTCTATGCGCAGTTTAAAGGAAAATTTGGACAATCCGAAAGTGAAGCAGTTGTTAGGAAAAAATAAAGATTTACAAAAAATTTATAAAATAGCCTTGCGTGTGGAAGGAATTAAGAAGAATATTTCTACCCATGCTGCGGGGGTTGTCATTTCTCGGGAAAACTTAGATGATGTCATCCCAATTCTTAAAATGGGCGATACGACGTTAACCGGTGTTACCATGGAATATTTGGAAGAGTTGGGTCTTTTAAAGATGGATTTACTGGCTATCAAAAATTTAACGATGATTGCAAGTATTTTAGAATTAATTAAAAAGGATACAGGAAAAAGTATTCTTCTTTCCAAGATTGATTTGAATGATAAGGATGTACTTTCTATTTTCAATAAGGGAGATACTACGGGTGTTTTCCAGTTTGAAAGTAGTGGCATGCGAAGTTTTTTAGAAAAGTTAAAACCAAGAAATTTTAGTGATTTGGTGGCTTCGATTGCTCTTTATCGGCCAGGACCCATGGATAACATTTCTACTTTCATTAAAAGAAAAGAAGGAAGAGAGAAAATAAGTTATATTGCACCTTCTTTAGAACCAATTTTAAAAGAAACGGAAGGCATTATTGTCTACCAAGAACAAGTGATGCAAATTTTAGCTGTCGTTGCCAGTTACTCGTATGCTGAGGCGGATTTGGTTCGACGAGCGATGAGTAAGAAGAAAAAAGAAGTACTTGAACAGGAACAGGAAAAGTTTTTAACTCGAGCCATTTCTAATGGTTATAAAAAAGAAGTGGCAGAAGAGTTGTTTGCTCTTATTTTGAAGTTTGCTGGATATGGTTTTAATAAGTCACATTCGGTGGCGTATGCTTTGATTGGTTATCAAATGGCGTATTTAAAAGTGAAATTTCCTACGTATTTTCTTACCAATTTATTAAATATGAGTATTGGTAGTGAAGTCAAAACCAAAGAGTATTTGACAGAAGCGAAAAGCCATGCCTTAGAGATAATGCGCCCGAATATCAATACGAGTGCTAGTACGTACCGAATAGAGGGAAATCTTCTTTATTTGCCTTTCTCTATTATTAAGGGATTGGGTACGAATTCTATTGTAAGTATTTTAGAAGAAAGGGAAACCAATGGGCCTTATCTTGATTTTATTGATTTTGTGAAGAGAAATTGGCATAAAAATGTGAATGAACGCGTTTTGGAAATTTTAATTCACGCAGGAGTATTTGATACGTTTGCTAACAAAACCACATTGAAAAAAAACTTGGAGGCTGTTTTGAATTATGCCGAACTTTCGCTAGGTATGGATGCTACTCTTCTTTTACCTCCAGTTTTAAAAGAGTATGAGGAGGAAGAAAATAAAGAACAATTGGAAATGTTAAGTTATGGTTTTTACATTACGAACCATCCCACCAGTATTTATATGGGAGAAGGAATTGTGAAATTACAAGATATGCAACAGTTTTTTGATAAACATGTTCGTTTTGTAGTTTTGGTTGAAAGCATCAAACGGCTCAAAACAAAAACAGGAGAAGATATGGCTTTTATTGATGCTAGTGACGATACAGGAGCCGGAACATTTGTTGTGTTTGCTAAACAAATTCGTTTGTTAGACGAGATAAAAGCAAAAGATATTGTTGAAGTACAAGGAAGGGTTACAAAGCGATTTGACAAGTTTCAAGTCAACGTTAATAATATGATAAAGAAGGTGGTAAAATGACAGAAGAGTTACAACGTTTTTTTAAGAGTATTTCCTATTCGTATGAGGAAAGTGTTTTTGACGGAGCAAGTGTAGAAAAAGTTATTTATTTGAAGAAAAAAGAATTGTTTGAAGTGTATTTGCAACTAAAAAAAGTACTTCCTTATGTGGTTTTGAAAGATTTGATAAAGGCAACAGAAAATAAAATCAATGGAACGGGGGCTTGTAAAGTTTATTTTTCCTATGCAAGTGTTATGAAGGAAGATGTTCTTTCGTATTTGCAAGAACTTGTTCGAGAACTTACAGAGAAACGACCCTCTTTAGTTAATTTGAATGAGGCTTTGGTAAACATTGAAGAGGAAGTGATTACACTTGAAGTGAGTACCAAGTTAGAGGAGTTAGAAGTAAAAAAGGAAGCTAAGGGACTTACGAATAAGTTATCTTTGTATGGACTTGGAGAATATGTTCTTACGAGTGTCTTGAATGAGGAATTACACAATGAAGTAAAAGAAACTCTTGAAAAGAGCAAAACTGGAGAGATACCTGTTGTTCCTATAGAAAACGCTTTCAAAACAGAACAAAAACCGATTGAAGGAGAAGTTATTTCTATTCATAATATTTTGGGGGATATGAAGAATGTCATTGTGGAAGCCTATGTCTTTGGTATTGATACGATGGAGCACGAAAAGATTAATATTATTACATTAAAGATTAGTGATAAGACCAATAGTTTGCTTGCTAAGGTATTTAAAAAAGATAAAAATGAGTACAAAGCGGCCTTAAAAGATTTTAAAGAAGGTACTTGGTATCGTATGCAAGGGAAAGTGGAATTTGATACTTTTAGTAAAGATTTGGTGTTAACTATACGTCACTATGAAACGATTGATTCCAAAGAAGAAATGAGTAAAGAAAACACGGATACACCAAGGGTGGAGTTACATACCCATACGATGATGAGTGCGATGGATGGCGTCATTGATGCTACTACTTTGGTGAAACATGCTGTTAAAATGGGTCAAAAAGCCATCGGAGTGACTGACCACAATTGTGTACAGGCTTTTCCTGACCTTTATCATGCGGTAGAAGCAGTTAATAAAGGAAAAGAAGGCGATGAACGTTTCAAAGTTTTGTATGGAGCGGAAATGAACGTCGTGAACGATGATGTGGATATTATCTTTAATAATCGTACTTATAATTTATTGGAAGATTTGTATGTTGTATTTGATACAGAGACGACTGGTTTTTATGCGGGTAGTGACCAAATGATTGAAATTGGGGCTGTGAAAATACAAAGTGGTAAAATTATTGATCGATTTGATGAGTTAATCGACCCTCATCGTCCAATTCCTAAAAAGATTACTGAACTTACTTTTATTACGGATGAAATGGTTACGGGTTGTGACACAGAAGAAAATGTTACGAAACGTTTCTTGGAGTGGGCTGGGGATGCTCCTATGGTTGCTCATAATGCAAAGTTTGATATTTCCTTCATGCGAGCAGCTTGTAATAAGTATGGTCTTTCTGAGTTTCAAGCAACTGTTTTGGATACAATGAGTATTGCTCGGATGCTTCATCCAGAATGGCCCAATCATAAATTGCAAACATTAACGAAGCGACTTGATATTCC